>CAMPIA010000006.1 GCA_946886175.1 uncultured Altererythrobacter sp. | reverse complement strand
ACGAGGAAGCGACGCTCAAGTACCTGCGGCGCGAGAACGGCATGATCCGGCTCGATCCCGCCAACGGCGCCTACGATCCGCAGGTCTATCGCCCTGACGAGGTGCAGGTGCAGGGCAAGCTCTCGGGTCTGCTGCGGCGCTACCATTAGGGGTCGGCACTAGGCATCGGCCCTAGGCATCGGCATTAGGCAACGGCTCATGCGCTGGAGGCGTGGTCTAGCGCTCGTCCTCGCCGCGCCACCAGCCGTGCTCGCCCTGGCTCTCGACGACCGCGGTCATGCGCGGTTCGTCGAGATAGAGCGCGAGGCCGCCGGTTCGCTCGAG
The DNA here is from genome assembly GCA_946886175.1 of uncultured Altererythrobacter sp. Next base: position 17,128 of record CAMPIA010000006.1, on the reverse strand, counting down.
CAGGCGCCGGTCGGCCTTGAGCCAGCGCGGCTGGCATGAGCGCGGCAGAAAGCGGTCCGCGACGACGATGTCAGCCCGGTCGCACGCCGCGGCGAGCGCGCGCTCCTCGACCATGTCGCGGCTGCGCGCCATCAGCAGAACCCAGCTCCGTCCGCCGCGCTCGATCGCGAGGGTGCAGAAGTCGCGGCTGCACCGCGCGCCGGGCCAGCGATCGAGCGGAACCGGCTCGCCCTCGAGCGCCGCGAGCTCGAGCAGGTTGTCGCGCGCATAGTCGCTGCGGCTGTCGCGCAGCATCAGCAGACGGTCGCCCTCGCCGGCGATCCCGACGTGCCGCCCGTCGCCCGAAACCAGCACGTCGGGCGCCGGGGTGGCGATCAGCAACACCACCCCCAGCGCCGCGGGCGCAAGACCCAGCAGGCGCGCCCTCCCCCGCCACAGCGCGAGCCACAGCCCGCCCGCCACGAACAGCGCGATCGTCGGGAGGCTCATCTGCGGCGCGAGCTTGACCGCACCCGGCTGCTCGGCGGTGAAGTGCGCGATTCCCAGCAACAGCTCGAGCGACTTGCCCGCCAGCCACCACGCCGGCGCGCCCGCGCCTACGAGGTCCAGCGTCAACGCCAGCCCGATCAGTGGCATCGACACGAACGTCACCAGCGGAATTGCGATCATATTCGCCAGCGCGCCGTAGAGCCCCGTGCGGTGGAAGTGGAATAGCACGATCGGCATCAGCGCGATCTCGATCACCAGCCCGACCAGCAGCAGCATCGCCGCGCGCCGGCCGAGCCGCGCGAGCCAGCTCTCCTCGCGCGGCGCGAGGAAGGCCTGGACCGGCGCGCTCGTGTGCAGGGCGACGATCGCGAGCACGGCGGCGAAGCTCATCTGGAAGCTCGGCCCCACCAGCGATTCGGGCCACAGCAGCAGCACCGCGATCGCCGCCACCGCGACCATCCGCAGCGAGAGCGGCTCGCGTCCGAGCGCCAGCGCGATCAGCACCAGCACCGCGCCGATGCAACTTCGCACGGTCGGCACCTCGGCGCCGGTCAGCAGGGTGTAGCCGATCCCCGCCCCGGCGCCGATCGCGGCGGCCAGCACCGGCAGCCGGACGCGCAGCGCGAGCCAGGGCCACAGCGCCAGCAGCTTGATCGCGAGGAAATAGGCCGCGGCGATCACCGCGCTGACATGCAGCCCGCTGATCGAAAGCAAGTGCGTGAGCCCCGAATCGCGCATCGCCTCCTCGTCGGCCTGCGCGATCGCGCCCCGGTCGCCGCTGGCGAAAGCGGCGGCGATCGCACCGGGCGAGCCCGTCAGTTGCTCGCGCACGTGCGCCGCCAGCGCCCGCTGGACCCGCGCAAGCCCGCCATCGTCGCCGGCGGGCCGCATCAGTTCGACCTCGCCGATCAACGAGCCGGTCGCGGCGTATCCCTCGAACCATGCGGCGCGCGCGAAGTCGTAACCGCCGGGCAGCATCGGCGGCGAGGGCGGCATCAGCCGGGTCCGCAATCGCACCACCGCGCCTTCGGCCAACCCGGGCTTGTCGGCCTCGAGGGGCACGTTCACCCGCACTTTGCGCGCCCGCGCCGCTTCCGGGTCCCGGTAGGCCAGCACGAGCCGCACGCGCCCCTCCGTCGGCTGCTCGATCCGTTCGAGCACCCGCGCCTCGATCCGCTCCACGCGGGGCCAATCGAGCGCCTCAGCGCCGATCGTTTCCGAACGCAGCCAGACCACCGCAATGCCCGCCGCGAACATGATCGCGAGCGACACCGCGGCCAGCCGCAGGTTCGCGCGCCCCTCGCGATCGCGCCACAGCGCCTGCGCGGCGATCGCCCCCAGGGCCGCGCCGCTCAAGGCCGCGATCCATTGCCAGGGCGATGAAAGGAAGAACCAGGCGGCTATACCGGCGGCGAACGCGATCGCCAGCCACGGCCCACGGTCGAAGCCGGCCCCCGCGAGGAACCTCTCCGCACGATCGCCCGCACGGGCCGCCGCACTGGACAAACGCGCCGTGCTGCGCCAATTGCGCTGCACCGCAGCATCGGCCCGTTCGGGCCCGCCCCCCAGCGGAACTTCGGGCACCCCCGTTGCCATGCGCTGCATAGGAAAGGAACAGGTCGGATATGGCAAGCGATAGCGGACCGGTCGTGACACGCTTCGCTCCCTCGCCGACCGGGTTCCTGCACATCGGCGGCGCGCGCACCGCACTGTTCAACTGGCTCTACGCGCGCCACCACGGCGGCAAGGCGCTGCTGCGGATCGAGGACACCGACGCCAAGCGCTCCACGCCCGAAGCGATCGACGCCATTCTCGACGGGCTCGCCTGGCTCGGGCTCGAGTGGGACGAAGACGTGGTGTTCCAGTCCGAACGCGGCGCGCGCCATGCCGAGGTCGCCGAGCGATTGCTTGCCGCGGGCCACGCCTACAAGTGCTACGCCACGCCCGAGGAGCTCGAGGACATGCGCGCCGCGCAGCGCGCCGCCAAGCAGCCGCTGCGCTACGATGGCCGCTGGCGCGACCGCGACCCGGCCCACGCCCCGCTCGGCGCACCCTACGTCGTCCGGCTCAAGACGCCCAATGAGGGCGAGACCGCGATCGAGGACCGCGTCCAGGGCCGCGTCACCGTACGCAACGCCGAGCTCGACGATTACGTGCTGCTGCGCGCCGACGGCACGCCGACCTATATGCTCGCGGTGGTGGTCGACGATCACGACATGGGCGTGACCCATGTGATCCGCGGCGACGATCACCTGAACAACGCGTTCCGCCAGCTTCCGATCTATCGTGCGATGGCCGAGATCGAAGGCGGCTGGCCCGATCCGGTCTATGCGCACATCCCGCTCATCCACGGCAGCGACGGCGCGAAGCTCTCCAAGCGCCACGGCGCTCTCGGCGCGGAAACCTACCGTGACGAGTTCGGCATTCTGCCCGAGGCGCTGTTCAACTATCTGCTGCGCCTCGGCTGGGGCCACGGCGACCGCGAGGAAATCACCCGCGACGAGGCCATCGCGCTGTTCGACCTCGACGGCGTGGGCAAGAGCCCCTCGCGCTTCGACCTCAAGAAGCTGCAGAACCTCAACGGCCACTATATCCGCGAGGCCGACGATGCGCGGCTGGCGAGCCTGGTCGCCCCGCGGATCGGCTCCGAGACGGACGAAGCGCTGCTCACCCAGGCCATGCCGGTGCTCAAGACGCGCGCCCGCGACCTCGACGAGCTCGCAGAGGGCGCGGCGTTCCTGTTCAAGACCCGCCCGCTCGCGCTGACCGAGAAGGCCGAAGCGCTGCTCGACGGCGATGCGCGGGTAATTTTAGGCCAGATCGCCGATCGTTTGCGGACGGAAAATAACTGGACAATCGAGGCGCTCGAAGCCACTACCAAATCATTCGCCGAGGAGCTCGGGTTGGGCCTCGGCAAGCTCGCGCAGCCCATGCGCGCGGCGCTCACCGGGACAACCACGTCGCCCGGTATTTTCGATGTGCTGGTCCTGCTCGGACGGGAAGAGGCTCTCGCGCGGCTCGACGCGCAGGCCGCGCCGGCAGACCAGGGGTAAGGAGAACGAATTTGGCGGATAAACAGGCGAAGCTCGATTTTCAGGGCACCACGCATCAGTTCCCGGTGCTCGAGGGCAGCGTCGGTCCCGATGTGATCGACATCCGCAAGCTCTACGGCAGCACCGGCGCCTTCACCTTCGATCCGGGCTACAAGTCGACCGCCAGCTGCGAGAGCGCGCTGACCTACATCGATGGCGAGGAAGGCGTGCTGCTCCATCGCGGCTACCCGATCGGCCAGCTCGCCGAGCATTCGAGCTTCATGGAAGTTTCCTACCTGCTGCTGAACGGCGAGCTGCCGACGCAGGAAGAGCTCGACGATTTCAACTATACGATCACCCGCCACACGATGCTGCACGAGCAGCTTGCGACCTTCTACCGCGGTTTCCGCCGCGATGCGCACCCGATGGCGATCATGTGCGGCGTGGTCGGCGCGCTTTCGGCGTTCTACCACGACAGCACCGACATCTCCGATCCCGAGCATCGCAAGATCTCGAGCCACCGGCTGATCGCCAAGATGCCGACGATCGCCGCGATGGCGTACAAGTATTCGACCGGGCAGCCGTTCCTCTATCCGCAGAACGACCTCAGCTATACCGGCAACTTCCTGCGCATGACCTTCGGCGTGCCGGCCGAGGAATACGAGCTGCATCCTGCGGTCGAGAAGGCGATGGACCGGATCTTCATCCTCCACGCCGACCACGAGCAGAACGCCTCGACCTCGACCGTGCGGCTTGCGGGCTCCTCGGGCGCCAACCCGTTCGCCTGCGTCGCGGCGGGCATCGCCTGCCTGTGGGGCCCGGCGCACGGCGGCGCGAACGAGGCGGCGCTCAACATGCTGCAGGAAATCGGCACCCCCGACCGCATCCCGCATTACATCGAGCGGGCGAAGGACAAGAACGACCCGTTCCGCCTGATGGGCTTCGGCCACCGCGTGTACAAGAACTACGACCCGCGCGCGACGGTGATGCAGAAAACCGTGCGCGAGGTGTTCGACGCGCTCGAGGTCAAGGACCCGGTGTTCGAAACCGCGCTGCGGCTCGAGGAAATCGCGCTCTCCGACGATTACTTCAAGGAAAAGAAGCTCTTCCCGAACGTCGATTTCTACTCGGGCATCATCCTCTCGGCGATCGGCTTCCCGACCACGATGTTCACCGCGCTGTTCGCGCTCGCACGCACCGTGGGCTGGGTCGCGCAGTGGAACGAGATGATCTCCGATCCCGGCCAAGTGATCGGCCGCCCCCGCCAGCTCTACACTGGTCCGACCGAGCGCGACTACGTGCCGATGGGCAAGCGCTAGACCGATGAGACTCGTCCTCCAGATCGCCGGCGTCGCGCTGATGCTCGCCGGCGGGCTGTGGACGCTCCAGGGGCTCGGTCTGGTCATGTGGCCGGCCGAGAGCTTCATGCTCGCCGACCGGCAATGGGCGCTCAACGGCGCGCTGACTCTCGCGGTCGGCGTGGCGCTGTTCTGGTTCGGCTCGCGCCGGAAACGTTAGCCCTTCGAGTTCGGGGGCAGGTCGAGCTGGAAGCTCGCGCCCTCGCCCGGCTTGCTTTCCACCGATAGCTCGCCCCCCATCGCACGCGCCAACCGGCGCGAGATGTAGAGGCCGAGTCCCGAGCCGCCGTCGCCGCTGCGGCCGAGCCGTTCGAACTTCTCGAACACGCGCTGCTGGTCCTTCTCGCCGACGCCGGGGCCTTGGTCACGCACCAGCACCAGCGCACGGCCATCCTCGCCCGACAGCTCGATCCGCACGGTCGAGCCCTCGGGCGAATAGCGGATCGCATTGCCGACGAGGTTGAGCAGGATCTGCAGCACGCGGCGAAACTCGGCGATTGCCGGCAGCGCTTCGCCCGGGGCGGGTGCGACGATCTCGATCCCGCGCTCCTTGGCGCGCACTGCCAGAATGCCGGCCGCGCGACGCGACACGTCGCCCAGGTCGATCTCGTCGGGTGCGGTGGTGAAGTCGTCCGATTCGACCACTTCGAGATCGGACAGGTCTTCGATCAGCGCGAGCAGATGCTGGCCGGCCGAAGCGATGTCGGCGGCGTAGTTGCTGTATTCCTCCGCCAGCGGCCCGGCGAGCCGCGTGCGGATCGTCTCGGCATTGGCGATGATCCGCGCGATCGGCTGGCGCAGCACCGGCGACAGGTCCTGCCCGATCGGCCGGGCGGACCGTTGCCCGCCGTCGGTCGGGACCTGCTCCGACGAAGCGGCCGCGAGCGGCGCGTCCGCCACCAGATAGAGCTCGAACCCGCCCTGCCCCGGTTCGGGCGCGCCGAGCGGAACGAGCGTCGCGGTCCATCCGCGCCGCGATCCCTCGATCTCCACCGCAGCGCCATCGAGCAGCCGCCAATGCATCGGCTGCGCGTGCACCGTGCCGGGAAGATCGACGAACTCGGTCCACGCGCGGCCCTTCCCGCCTGCCATGCGCGCCGCCAGATCCGCGAGATCGGGCGCGCTGCTCTCGACCGCAAGGACGCCCTGCGCGGGGTCGAGCCGCGCGGTCAGTTCGGCGAGGTTGCGCTCGATTTCCAGCCGCCGCGCCGCCGCCTCGGCATCGCTTTCGCGCACCGCCGGAGTCGCCTGCCAGTCCACCACACCGATCGCGCATCCGCCTTGCGCATCGGCCTGAGGGACCACCTCGATCCAGGCGCGCACCGTCTCCTCGCCGCCGAGCGCTTCGATCGCTCCCGAAAGCCGCGCGCCCGCCATCCGCGCCCGGCGCACCTGTTCGAGCAGGGCCGGTATCGCGAGCGGGCCGGGAATGTCGCCGCCGCAATCGCGCTGCAGGCCGGCGATCGGTTCGTCGGCCTCGATCAACCGGTCTTCGGCATCGGTGCGCCCGCGGGCGAGGAAGGTGCGCGTCGTCGCGTCCATCGCTCAGTCCAGCGCCTGCCGGCCCGAGGCGTCGAGGATCGTCGCGGCGCGGTCGCCGCGCAGCGTGTCGAAACCCTCGGGCAGCGTCACATGCGGATGGATCAGAGCGAACTGCTCGGCGATCTGGCCCGGCTTGAGCCCGGCCGCCCGCATCGCCAGGGCGAAGCGCCCGAGCTGGCTCTCGTTGGTCGAAACCGCCACGAGATCGCGATCCTGTCGCGCCGCCAGCGCGATCGCGGTGAGGAACAGCGCGACGCCGGCGTGGCCGAGCGACATCGCGGGTTGCATCCCCTCGCCCACGGCGCCGGCGGCCCGAGCGAGCAACGATAGTCTGCGGTCATGCGCCTGGTGGCTTTCGCGCAGGCGCTGCTCCGCCTGCGCCACGGCGTTCTCGCCGCTCCCGCCCGAATGCTCGCGCCACCGGGCCAGCGCGAACTCGAACAGCTCGGGCGGAAGCTCGGCCAGCGCCAGCTCCATCCTGCGCTGCTGCTGCACGAAGCGCGCCTGCGCCGCGAGCAGCGCCATGGCGAGCCCGGCAGTTGCTTCGTCGGACGAGGCGATCAGCGCCTGGAGCAAAGGGGACAGCACCGGATCGATCGAGTTGCGCGCTTCGAGCTGCATCGCCAGCCGATGTTCCAGCGCCAGAGCTTGGCAATGGCCGAGCAGCGGCAAGTGGCCCGCCAAGGCTCCTTCCAGGGCGTCCCCCCGTTCGGCGGCGAAGGCATAGGCGTCTTCCTCACCCGCAGCAGCGCCCTCCGCCACGAGCAATTGGCGCGCCACGCTGGCGACCATCGAGCGGACGCGCGCCACGATCTCGTCGCTGAACAATGCGTGGTCGTGGTTGGCGAGCAGCATGCCCAGCATCGGCCCGATCGTGCCGAGCACGACGTCGCCGCGCGCAAGCTCGTCCGCAAGGACGGCCTCGATCGGGGAATGCGATGCCTGGGTCACGCCGGGGTCGGTCATGCAAGACCCTTAGCCCAGCATAGTTAAACCTGCGTTATCCGTCGCCGCGCCGAAACGAAATAGAGGACGACCAGGCCCGCCAGCGCAAGCGCCTGGAAAGTGGGGAGAATTTGCCCCGCGGCCGCCGCGAGCGCGAGAAGCGCCGCGAGCACGGTGCGATCGGATGCCGCAAGCGCGATCGCATCGCCGCCCAGGCGCTCGATCAGCCGCGCCGCGAGCAGCATCGCCGCCGCGGCGAAAAGCCACCCGGGCAAATCTCCGGCCGGCGCGGCAAACCCGGCGAGTGCGAAGATCGTGGCATCCACCGCCGCCCCCGGCGCGCCGCGCAGGACGCCGCCGAGCCATCCGGCCTGCCGCTCGTCGCGCGAGAGCCCACCGAGCGTGCGCGCCATGCGCAAAAGGAACGCGCCCAGCGCCGTCGCCCCGAACGCGAGCGCGGGCAGCGTCCACCAGCCCGCTGCGAGCGCCCCGGCCAGGCTCGCGATCCCGCCCACCAGCGGCAAGGCCGCCCTGCTCCGCCGTGCAAGGACGCGCGGCGCGAGCGCCATCGCGGCGCGGTCGGCGAGCGCGAACGCCGGGGCCGCGAACGATGCCGGCGCGACCCGCTGCTGGAGCCAGGCCGCCTCGAACGCACGCGCCTGGCCTTCGTCGCGCAGATGGACCCAGTCCCGGTTCGTCAGATGCGAACGCGCAAGCGGAACCAGCCGGACGCCCGATTGCAGACCGACCCGGAGGAGCGCGGAGACCACGTCGACGTCGATCGGCATTTCGGCCAATCGCTCGACCGCCGATCCCGGCAGCCGGGCAATGCCGGCCCAGGCATGATCGCGATCGATCCGCTCGAACCCGGCCTCCACGCCGGCCTCGGCCGGAAGCGCGACGATGCCCGAGCGTTCGCCGAGCAGTTCGCCGACCAGCGGCGGATCGGGCACCACGCCCTCGGCGAAGATAAACAGTTCGTCCTGCGCCTTGACCAGCCCCGACAGCGCGCGCGCGCCGGCAAGCGCGTGAAAGCTCGCGCCCGCGCTTTCCGCGCGATGCAGCAGCGGCAGGATGCCCTCGTTCAGTCCATCGGCGAGGCACACGATCCGTTCGCATCCAAGGCGCAGCGCAAGCTCGAGCTGGAGCCCGGCGACGCTGCGCCCGGCAATCGTCAGCAGGCCGCGCACGGGCGCGGTACTCTCGCCGGTTGCAGTATTTGCCGATAGGATCGCGACCCGCACTGGTCCCTCCGCCCGATATCAGGAGCCGACGATGCTAGGGGGCGGAGCGCGCCGTGCCAAGCGCGGTGGTGGCGTTCAGGATCGTCCGTTGGAGAAATCGCGCTTGAACGCTTCGAGCTTGCGCAGGATCGTCGGTTCCCCCGGAGCCGCGGCGATCGCCTCTTCGGCAAGTGCCTGGAGCGTGCCCGCGTGGAAGCTCGCCGCGAGCCCCCTCAGCCGCATCGCGGCGACGTTCCAGTTGCCGTCGCAGCGCGCCCGTCCGAGCAGATCGATGTGGCGGTCGAGGCTTTCGACGAAGGCCGCGCGCAGTTCGGCCAGCAAAGCCGGATCGTCGCCGGCGGCAGCCGCCAGCGTTGCATCGAGAGCGCCGTTTTCGTGGACCATTGGGCTCATCCTGCCGCAGAATGGTTAAAACAGGGTTTCACCACCCCCGTTCCGTGATAGATTCCTCGGCATGTCAGGGGGATCGAACATCAGGGCCATCGGGCCCGATACGCCGGCGGACGAGCCAGTCGAGAGCGAGACCGCGCCGGTCGAGGCGAATGCCGTCGACCCGATCGAATTCGACGACGCGTGGGAAGAGGAGCCGGAGCCGCGGCTACGCAGGCGATGGCTCGCCCCCACCGTCGCACTCGTGGCGGCGGCCGCGTGGACCGTGGCCTTCGTATGGGCTTATCGCGCGCCGATGTTCGCCGGCGCCGCCCCCGAGCAGTGGATCGCCTGGATCGGCCAGTGGGCGACCCCGATGGCGCTGATCGCGTTGCTGTGGCTGCTCGCCACCCGCAACAGCCGCCGCGAGGCGGGGCGGTTCGGCGAAGTCGCCAGCCTGCTGTCGCACGAATCGCGCGTGCTGGAGGAACGTCTGTCGGTGATCAACCGCGAGCTCAGCCTCGCGCGGGAATTCCTCGCTTCGCAATCGCGCGAACTCGATTCGCTCGGCAGGGTGGCGAGCGAACGGCTCTCGGCCCATGCCGACCATTTGCAGACCCTGATCCACGACAATGGCCAGCGGGTCGAATCGCTCGCAACAGTGAGCACTACAGCCCTGGATAATATGACCAGGCTGCGCGACGACTTGCCCGTTGTCGCCAATTCCGCGCGCGACGTTTCGAATCAGATCGGCAATGCGGGGCGGATCGCGCACGGCCAGGTGAACGAGCTCGTCGGAGGGTTCGAGCGGCTCAATCAGTTCGGCGAGGCTAGCGAGCGGCAGGTGACCGCGCTGCGCGGACGCATCGACGATGCGCTTGTCGCCTTCGACGAACAGGTCGACCGGATCGACCGCATGACGGCCGACCGCTTCGCAGCTCTGCGCGCGCAAAGCGAGGAATTCCGCGTCGAGCTTGACGGTCGCGAGGTCGAGACGCTCGCAGCACTGCGCCGCCGCGCCGATGCTCTGGCGGAAGAACTGCGTACCGCGCACGGCGCGCTCGAGGCCGAGGAGGAGCAGGCGCTGGTCTCGCTGCGCGCGCGGCTCGGGGGCTTGCGCGACGAGGCGAAGACCATCGGCAATGCGGTTCGCGCGGACGAATCCGCGGCGCTTTCGGTCTGGGGCGAACAGATCGAGGCGATGAAGCAGCGCCTGGTCGAGGCGATCCAGGTCATCACCGGGATCGACGAGAGCGCCATCGCTTCGGCCAACCGCAAACTCGATGCCTTGCGCGCGGAAGCCGAAACGGTCGACCGCGGGATCAACGAGCGCGACCAACGGCTTCAGAACCGCATCGCCGAGCGGCAGACGGTCCTGGCGCAGGCCGAGCGCGAAGCCGCCGACGGCCTTGCCGCGCGCCTCGTCGAGATCGACACCGTGATCGCCGAACGGCGCGAGGCGCAGATCGAGCAGGCCGAGCGTCTGGGCCAGCATGGCGAAGCGGTCGCCCAGCGACTGCTCGAACTGCGCGACGATATAGAGCAGGTCGGGCTCCAGGGAAGCGAGACCGAGCAGGTGCTATCCCGGAGCCTCGAACGGCTCGAGACCAAGCTGACCGAAAGCCGCGCCGCGCTCGGCGGAACCGACGAAGCGGTCGCCGCGCTCACCGAAGCGAGCGTGCGTCTGCTCGAACTGATCCAGGCAAGCGCGCATCAATCGCGGCACGAACTGCCGGCGTCGATCGGCGAGGCCGAAGGCCGGCTTGCCGCGGTGGAGGAACGGACGAACGCGCTGAGGGCGACGCTCGACGAGGCCAACGCCGCGAGCGCGCAGCTCTCGGACTACGTGGTTGCGGCGCGCGACACCGGGCGCGAGGCGATCGCCGAAGTCGAGGCGCTCCACGGCCGCTTCGCGGGGTCGAACGAAGCCCATGCGGCGCAGATCGGCGAACTGCGGGCAGCGATCGTCGCGCTCGACGAGGACAGCTCGGCGATGGCCGGGAAGGCGCGCGCCGATCTGCGCGATGCGATCGAGGCGCTCGAAACCGCCGCCCGCTCCGCCCGCGCCGCGATCGGCGAGGATGCCGGCGAAAGCATTCGCGAGCTGGCCGAACGTGTCGGGGCGGAAACCGCGCAGGCGCTCGACGCGGTCATGCGCGAGAAGGCCGAACAGTCGATCGGCCAGCTCGAACGCACCGCCGCCAGGGCATCGGACGCGAGCCGCCAGTCAGCGATCCAGCTGCGCGACCAGCTCGCCAAGGTCGACGAACTCGCGGGCAATCTCGAAACCCGCGTCGCCCGCGCCCGCGAGAGCGCCGAGGAGCAGGTCGACAACGACTTCGCGCGGCGCATGGCGCTCATCACCGAGAGCCTCAACTCGAATTCGATCGATATCGCCAAGGCGCTGTCGAGCGACGTGACCGATACCGCCTGGGCATCGTACCTGCGCGGCGACCGCGGAATCTTCACCCGCCGCGCGGTGCGCCTGCTCGACAACCCCGAAGCGCGCGAGATCGCCGAGCTCTACGACAGCGAACCCGACTTTCAGGAGAACGTGAACCGCTACGTCGCCGATTTCGAGGGGATGTTGCGGACCATGCTCTCGACCCGCGACGGCAACGCCCTCGGCGTCACCCTGCTCAGCTCGGACATGGGCAAGCTCTACGTTGCGCTCGCCCAGGCGATCAAGCGGCTACGCGAATAGCCGCGTTACATCGAGGTCTTCGACCCCGACCCAGCCATAGCGATAGTTGAGCGCGAACAGCGCGGTCAGCGCGGCGGCGAGGACCGAAGCACGCAGCACCACCCGCCACGGGCGGAAATTGCCCGGCGCGCTGTCGGCCTGGCCCGGCACCTTGTCCATGCCGAGCTCGTCGTGGGTCCGAACACCCAGTGGCAGCATCACGAAGGCGCTGAGCACCCACACGAGCAAATAGATCGCGAGAAACGAGGTCCACTGCATCGTTCTAAAGCCTAAGCCCCCACCATCACGACCTTGACCTGCGGGCTCTTGCCCGACCAGCGCCGCGCCGCACGCCGCGCCGCGAGCCGCGCAGCTTCGGCGATCGCATCGACATCGTCGCGGTCCTTGCCGCGCAGCTTGCCGATCGCGTCGGCGATATCGGCCTTCGCCTCCTCGACGAACTGGGCCATGTCCTCCTCGAGCGGGAGGCCGAAGCTCTCGATCGCGATCCGCCGGTTCGATGCCAGCACCACCACCAGCGCGCCCTCGGCCGCGATGCGGCGCCGCATGACTACGCCATCGCCGTCGGCCGGCGCGATGATCTCGCCGTCGAGCACGAGGCGGCCGGCGCGCACTTCGGCGATCTTGCCCGGTTCGCCCGGCGCCAGGCGGACCATGTCGCCGTTCTTCTGCACCACCGCATGGGGAATGCCGCTCGCCAGCCCGAGCCGCCCCTGTTCGTGCATGTGGCGTACTTCGCCGTGGACCGGCACGAGAACCTCGGGCCGGAGCCAGCCGTAGAGCGCCTCGAGCTCGGGCCGCCCCGGATGGCCCGAGACGTGGATTGCGCTCTGCCGGTCGGTGACCATGACGATCCCGCGCCCGGCAAGCTGGTTCTGGATTCGGCCGATGGCGATCTCGTTGCCGGGGATCTGGCGGCTGGAGAACAGCACGACGTCGCCCGAGACGAGCTCGATCTGATGGTTACCGTCGGCGATCCGCGCGAGCGCGGCGCGCGGTTCGCCCTGACCGCCGGTGGCGAGGATCAGGACCTCGCCGCGCGGCAGTCGCATGGCGGTGTCGAAGTCGACCAGCGGCGGCAGGTCCTCAAGGTAGCCATTGTCCTGCGCGACTTCGATGATGCGGTCGAGCGAGCGCCCGGCGACGCACAAGTGGCGCCCGGTCGCCTTGGCCACCTCGCCCAGCGTGTGCAGGCGCGCGACATTCGAGGCGAAGGTGGTGACGAGCACCCGCTTGCCCGTGTGGCGCTTCACCTCGTCCATCAGCGCGGCATAGACCGCACCTTCGGAGCCGCTCGCGTTCGGATTGAAAACGTTGGTCGAATCGCACACCAGTGCGAGCACGCCCTCGTCGCCGATCGCGATCAGTTCCTCCTCGGTGGTCGGCTCGCCGACGATCGGGTCTTCGTCCAGCTTCCAGTCGCCGGTGTGGAACACACGTCCGTAAGGCGTGTCGATCACTAACGCGTTGCCCTCGGCGATCGAGTGCGCGAGCGGAACGTAGGAGATGTCGAACGGACCGAGCGCGAAGCTGTCGAGGTGGTCGATCACGTTCAGCTTCACCGAGCGCGTCAGGCCGGCTTCCTGCAGCTTGCGCAGCACCAGATCGGCGGTGAACGGCGTCGCGTAGAGCGGCACGCCGAGTTCGGCGGCGAAGTAGGGGACCGCGCCTATATGATCCTCGTGCGCGTGGGTGAGAACGATACCGACGAGGTCCTTCGCGCGCTCCTCGATGAAGTCGAGATCGGCGAAGACCAGATCGACGCCGGGGTATTCCCCGCCCGAAAAGGTCATGCCCAGATCGACCATCAGCCACTTGCCGTCGCACCCGTAGAGGTTGACGTTCATGCCGATCTCGCCCGACCCGCCGAGCGCGAGGAACAGCAGTTCCTTTTCCGGCTTAAAGTCCTTTTTCATGTGGTCGCCCTTTGTGCGAGTATCGCCAGTCCGTCGAGCGTCAGGTCGGTATCCACCGCGTCGAAGATGTCGGTATGCGTGTCGAACAGGATCGCCAGGCCGCCGGTCGCGACCACGCGCGCGGGGCGGCCGATCTCGGCCCGCATGCGCGCGATCAACCCTTCCATCAAGGAGACATAGCCCCAGAATACCCCGATCAGCATCTGGTCCTCGGTATTGGTGCCGATCACGCTGTCGGTGCGCGGCGCCTCGATCGCGATGCGCGGCAGCTTGGCGGTGTTGCCGACCAGCGCATCGAGCGAGAGATTGATGCCCGGCGCGATGATCCCACCCTTGTAGGCGCCGTTGAAATCGACCGCGTCGAACGTGGTCGCGGTGCCGAAATCGACCACGATCAGGTCGCCTTCGTATTTGGCATGCGCGGCGATGGCGTTGAGCGCGCGGTCTGCGCCGAGCGAGCGCGGCTGATCGACGTCGACCGAGATGCCCCAGTCCATTTCGCCCTCGCCCGCGATGAGCGGGGTTATCCTGAAGTACTTCTCGGCCAGAACCGTCAGGTTGTGCACCGCGCGAGGCACGACCGAGCCGATGATGATCCGGGTGACCGCATCGCGCCCGAAGCCCTCGATCTCGAGCAGCTGCAGGAGCCATACGGCGTATTCGTCACCCGTGCGGCGCGGATCGGTCGCGATACGCCAGCGCGCCTTGATCTCGCGCCCTTCGAACAGGGCGAAAACCACGTTGGTGTTACCGACATCGGCGGCGAGCAGCATTGCGGGTTCCTTCAACCGAGCGAGACGTCGCCGGCGTGGATGGCACGGCTGGTCCCATCTTCCAAGCGCAGCAGCAGCGAGGCGTCGGGCGCGAGCCCCGCGAACGTGCCCTCGACCGCAACCCCACCCGCATCGTGCACCTTGAGCGGGGTGCCGACGGGGTGCGCGGCGGCGAGCCAGCGGCGGATCAGCGGCTCGGTGCCGAAGGTGCGCCAACGCTCGATCTCGCGATCGAACGCGGCCGCGAGCGCGAGTGCGAAGGTGTCGCGGTCGGGCGTCGGGCCGAGCTTGGCCAGCGCCACGGTGGGACGGTCGGGCAACGCGGGCGCCTGCGCCAGGTTGACCCCGATCCCGATCACCACCGCGTCGCCCTCGCGCTCGAGCAGGATGCCCGAGAGCTTCGCGCCGCCCAGCAGCAGGTCGTTGGGCCACTTGATCGTAAGCGCACGCGGATCGGCGAGCAGCGGCAGCACGGTCTCGTAGGCGGCGAGCGCGACCGCCAGCGTCAGCGTGTGCGGCGGCGGATCGCCGGCCCCCGGCCGGACCACGGTCGAGCCCATGAAGTTGCCCGCGCCGTCCGACCACGGCCGTCCCTGCCGTCCGCGCCCGGCAACCTGGCGGTCGGCAACGAGCCAGTCGCCCTCGGCCACCCGCTCCCCCGCGCGCAGCCGGGCGGCGAGATCGGCACTGGTCGATCCGGTTTCGGCGACGGTCTGGATCAAGCGACGAACAGCAGCGCCGCCGCGGCGCGATCGGCGAAATCGCCGAGCACGAGCGTCAGCAGATAGCCGAGCGGCGAGACGATCACGGCCGTGACGCCCAGGATCAGCCAGTGCGCCCAATCGCTCCTGCCCGTCGCCACCTCGGCCGGATCGTCGAAATACATCACCTTGACGATCTTGATATAGTAGAACGCGCCGATCACGCTCGCCGCGATTCCGATCGCCGCCAGAGCGATCAGGTCGGCCTGCACCGCGGCCTGGAAGACCACGAACTTGCCCCAGAAGCCGAACAGCGGGGGTATCCCCGCGAGGCTGAACATCATCATCGCAAGGCACAGCGCGAGCAGCGGCCGGGTGCTCGAAAGCCCCGCGATGTCCGCCACGCCTTCGAGCTGCTCGCCCTCGGCATTCTTGAGCATCAGCACCGCGACGAAGCTGCCGAGCGACATCGCGACATAGATCGCGAGATAGACCAGCATCGCGGACAGCCCCGCGGCGGTCGCACAGGCGAGACCGATCAGGATGAAGCCGACGTTGTTGATCGACGAATAGGCGAGCAGCCGCTTCAGGTTGCTCTGTCCGATCGCGCCCAGCGCACCGATTATGATCGACGCGAGCGCGGCGAAGATCACGATCTGCCGCCAGGCGTCAACCTGCGGGCCGAACGCATCGAGCGCGACCCGTGCGGTCAGCGCGATCGCGCCGACCTTGGGCGCAGTGGCGAAGAACGTCGTCACCGGCGTGGGTGCGCCTTCGTAAACGTCGGGCGTCCACATGTGGAACGGAACCGCGGCGATCTTGAACGCCAGCCCCGCGAGCACGAAGATCAGCCCGAACAGCAGCCCCATCGACAGCTCGCCCGCCATCGCGGCGCGCACACCGGTAAACGCGGTCGTGCCGGTGAAGCCGTAGATCAGGCTCGTGCCGTAGAGCAGGATGCCGCTCGCCAGCGCGCCGAGCACGAAGTACTTGAGGCCGGCTTCGGCCGAACGCCCGTCGGTCCGCATGAACGAGGCGAGCACGTAGGCCGCGAGGCTGTTGAGTTCGAGCCCGATGTAGAGCGTCATGAAATCGGTCGCCGAAACCATGATCGCCAGGCCCAGCGCCGCGAACAGCATCAGCACCGGATATTCGGGCCGCATCGCGCCGTCGCGGTCGAAGAACTTCGGCGCGACCATCAGGCAGCCGATCGCCGCGACGAAGATCAGTATCTTGGCGAACGAGGCGAATGCATCGGCGGAGAACTGGCCGCCGAACGCGATCGTGTCGGGCCCCATCGCCCCGCCGCACAGCGCAGGTGCGACGAGTACGGTGGCAGCGCCGAGCGCGACGGCGGCGAGAATGGAGACGAGGCGCCCCGAATTACGGCTCCACGCGGCAATGAGCAGCAGCGCCAGCCCCGAGAGGCTGAGCACGATTTCGGGCGCGAGCAGCGCGAGCGACGATGCATAGTCCATCAGTGCGCTCCCTCCGCTGCAACATGACCTTCGCCGTGCGCGCCCTCGACCGCATTGGCCGCAGCAGCGCGCGGAGTGCCCGGCGCGACGTGGGCGTCACCCTCGGGCGCAGCGCGCGAGAGGCGCGCGTCGAGCGCCGCGATGTCCTGCCGCATCGGTGCAAGGAAGCTCTCGGGATAGACGCCCATCCACAGCACCGCCGCGGCGATCGGGCCGAGCATGAGCCATTCGCGCAAGCTGAGGTCGGGCATGGCCGCCGCATCCGCATTCCGCTGCACGCCGAACGCGATGCGCCAGTAAAGGTAGAGCATATAGGCCGCGCCCAGAATAATGCCGGTGGTGCACACCAGCGTGACCCACGAGTTCGCCTGATAGATACCGGCGAGGCTCAGGAACTCGCCCACGAAGCCGCTCGTGCCCGGCAGCCCGATGCTCGCCATCGTGAACAGCATGAAGAACAGCGCGTACTTGGGCATATTGATCGCAAGGCCGCCGTAGCGGTCGATCTCACGCGTGTGCAGCCGGTCGTAGATCACGCCGACGCACAGGAACAGCGCGCCCGAGACGAGCCCGTGGC
>CAMPIA010000005.1 GCA_946886175.1 uncultured Altererythrobacter sp. | reverse complement strand
TTCCTGCTGCTGTGGTTCCGCAGCATCGAGCCCGGCTACAGCGACAACGACGCCGCCACGCTGTTCTCGATCGTCCTGTGCATCGGGGTGCCGATGGCGCTGCTGACCGGGCGCTGGTCCGACCGCGCCGACCGCCCGATCGCGCCGCTCGCGGTGGCGGCGGCGATCGTCGCCGGCGGGCTGCTGCTGATGGGGCTCGCGCCCACGCTCGGATCGGCGATCGTCGGCTATGTCGTGTTCGGCCTTGCGAGCACGGTGTTCCTCTCGCTCCATTCGAGCCAGACGCTGCGGGTGCTGACCCGGCCCGAGCGGCGGGGCAGGGATCTCGGCCTGTTCAATCTGACCAACACCGTCCCGTCGCTCATCATGCCGTGGTTTGCGCTCGCACTGGTCCCGAGGTTCGGGTTCGACGCGCTCTTCCTGGTCCTCGCCGGCCTGGCGGCTCTGGCCTGCCTGCTGTTGCTGAGCATCACACGTCGCTTCGGGGGCTAGCGGCGCGCGGAGCCCGGCCTGGTGCGGCCCAGCGGGAGAGCGCGAGCCCGATCCTTGCCAAATCTTAACGCAATTCGTTCATCCGAGCGGCATGGCTCAGGCACAGCGACCTGCCGAGGAATCGGGATGGCGGACGTTCGCGTTCGGGATCGCGTTCGTCGCGGTGACGTCGTTGACCATCTATGCGACGCGCTTCAGCGGCGGACTGGCGCTGGTGTGGTTCGGCACCGCCGTTCTCGTCGCGCTGCTGGTCAGCATTCCCTACCGCGCCTGGCCCCGCACGCTGATCTATTTCGCCTGCCTGAGCATGTGCTCGACCGCCGTGTTGGGCTTCGGCCCGGCGATCGCCGCGCCGCTGGCGATCGTCAACGTGTTCGAGGCCGCGCTGATCGCCGGCCTGCTCGTCCGGTTCCGCCCTCGAGGCGACTATCTGGAAAGCTGGTCGGGCTTTGTGATGCTGGTGCTCGTGGCGGGAGTTCTTGGGCCGGGGATCGCCTCGATCCCGGGCGGAATCCTCGTCGCCAAGGTGTTCGGCGGCGACTGGTGGAGCCACGCGGCGGAATGGTTCGCCGGCCACGGTCTCGGGACGCTGCTCGCCTCGCCGCTCGCGCTCCTGTTCGCGCGCGGAAGCGTCGCCGGCCTTGCGAAAGTGGCGACATCGCGCGGCTGGTGGGAACTCGCCGCGCTCACGCTCGCCAATGTAGCGGTTGCGGCCGCGGCTTTCTACCAGGCGAGGTTCCCGCTCCTGTTCCTGCCGATCCTGCCGGCGATCCTGGCGTGTTTTCGCCTCGGCCGGATCGGCGGTGCGGTCTCCGTGCTCGTCATCGCGGTCATGGCCTCGGCCTCGCTCGCCATGGGCGTGGGAGCGTTCGCTTCGCTCGACCTGCCGCTGGCCGAGCAGGCGATGTTCCTTCAATTCTACCTTGCAGTGGTGCTGCTTGCGTCGATGCCGGTCTCGGCGGCGCTCAAGCATCGCGAGATCGTGCATGGCACGATCACCCGGCGCGAAGCGCTCTATCGTATGATTTCCGACCATTCGGACGACGCGATGCTGAGCCTCGGCGCGAATGGCAGGATCAGGTTCGCTTCCCCGGCGAGCTATCGCCTCAGCGGCCTCGACGATCTGACGGACGTGCCGCTGGCCGCTTTCTTCGAGCCGCTGGACGAGGTTCTGATCGACGATCTGCTGGCCAGGGCGACAGCCGACCCCGGGGCGACCAAAGTGCTCGAGCGCCCTGTCACACGCGACGAGGAGACTGCGTGGTTCGAGACCAAGGTCCGCGCGGTCGGCCAGAGCCGTGACGCGATCGACGGATTCGTCGTTACCGTGCGCGATGTCACCGCGCGCAAGGAGGACGAGTTGCAGGCCGCGCGCGATGCGTCGACGGATCCGCTCACCGGGCTACCCAACCGCCGCGCATTTCTGAAGGAACTCGAACCCGCACTGGCGGGGGCCGCGGAGCGCCCGTTCTCGCTCGCGATCATCGATCTCGATCACTTCAAGTCGATCAACGACCGCTACGGACACGACGTGGGCGACCTCGTGCTCAAGCATGTCGCGCGGATCATGCGGCGTCTTTCGACCGAGGATTGCTTCTTCGCCCGCCTGGGCGGCGAGGAATTCGGTCTCGTCGCGCGCAACTCCGCGGTCGGCGCGGCGGTCGAGGTCTGCGAACGGCTGCGCGAGCAGATCCACGAGCACCAGATACGCGATGCCGACGGGAAGCCGTTCGGCGTCTCGGCTTCGATCGGCGTGGCGAATCTGCGCGGGCCGTGCAGCGTTTCGCTGGCGTTGCAGACCGCCGACGCACCGCTCTATTCGGCCAAGGCCGCCGGGCGCAACCGGGTCCATATCGCCAACGACCCGCCCGGCTGGACGTATCGCGCGACCGATGCGCGTGAAGAAAGCCGCCGGCTCAAGACGGCGTAGCGAGCGCTCCCCGCTAGCGTCAGGCGTCGACCACCTGCTGCTCGATCTTGCCGAAGATCGAGTGGCCGCTCTCGTCCTCCATCCAGATCGCGACACGATCGCCCGGGGCCATGAAACGGGTCTTCGCTTCGCCGCCTGCGATCGTCTCGATCATGCGGATTTCGGCGATGCACGAGTAGCCCGCGCCGCCCTCGGCCACCGGCTTGCCCGGATCGCCGTCGGGCCCCTGATTCGAGATCGTTCCCGAACCGATGATCGCACCCGCGCCGAGATTGCGCGTCTTGGCGGCATGCGCGACCAGGTCGGCAAGATTGAACGTCGCGTCCTGCCCGACTTCGGCGCGACCGAACGGCTCGCCATTGTAATCGACCATCAGCGGACGGTGGATCACGCAGTCGCGCCACGCATCGCCGAGTTCATCGGGCGTCACGGCGACCGGACTGAACGCGGTGGCCGGCTTCGACTGGAAAAAGCCGAAGCCCTTCGCGAGCTCGCCGGGGATCAAGCCGCGCAGCGAAACGTCGTTGACCAGCATCAGCAGCTTGATGTGCCCGGCCGCTTCCTCGGGCGTAACGCCCATCGGAACGTCGCCGACCACGCAGGCGATCTCGCCCTCCATGTCGCAACCCCAGGCTGTATCCTTGAGCGGAATGTCGGAGCGGGGGGGCAGGAAATCGTCCGAGCCGCCCTGATACATCAGCGGGTCGTGGTAGAAGCTCTCGGGCACTTCGGCACCGCGCGCCTTGCGCACCAGTTCGACGTGGTTGATGTAGGCGCTGCCATCGGCCCACTGGTAGGCGCGCGGGAGCGGCGAATGCGCCTCGCGCTCGTGGAAGCGCTCGCACGGCACGGTTTCATGCTCGACGTCGCGGTAGAGCACCTCGAGCCGGGGCGCGATCTCCTCCCAGTTGTCGAGCGCATGCTGCATCGTCGGCGCGATATTGTCGGCCGCGCAGTAGCGGGTGATGTCCTTCGACACGACGACCAGTCTGCCGTCGCGCGTTCCGTCGTTGAGAGTGGCGAGTTTCATTTCGTCTGGTTCTCCGGGTTGTCCGGCTGGTTGTCGGGATGGGCGCGCTGGAAGGATTCGAGCGCGAGGCACGCCGCCTCGATCCGCTCGATCTGCGGCATGGCCTCGAGGTCCAGCGCGAAGCGGCGCGCATTGTAGATTTGCGGGAGGAGCACGACTTCGAACAGCCCCGGCCGATCGAACAGGAAATCGCCGGCGCCGAGCTGCGCCAGCCGCGCTTCGATCGGAACGAACGTGCGCGCCAGCCAGTGCCGATACCATTCGTCGATCTGGTCCTGCGACGCACCGAAGTTCTTCTTCAGGTAATTGAGCACCTGAAGATTGTTCGGCGCATGCGTTTCGGTGGCGATGGCATAGGCGAGTTCGCGCACGGTGAAGCGCTGCTCGATGCTCGTGGGCAGCAGCGGGTGCTCCGGATAGGCTTCGTCGAGCCACTCCAGTTGCGCCATCGATTGCGCGCGCTCGCGCCCGTCCGCCTCCAGCAGCGGGACGCTGCCGAACGGGTTGCGCCTGGTGTATTCGTCGCTCTTCTGCTCGGCGACCCGCAGATCGACCGGCACATATTCATAGTCGATCTGCTTGAGATTGAGCGCGATTCTAAGGCGATAGCTCGTGGAGCTGCGATAGTATCCGAACAATCGCATCAGAACGCCGGAATGCCTGTGATCGCGCGGCCGAGGATCAGCGCATGCACATCGTGCGTGCCTTCGTAGGTGTTGACCGTCTCGAGGTTCATCATGTGGCGGATCACCTGATATTCCCCCGAAATGCCGTTGCCGCCGTGCATGTCGCGGCTCTTGCGCGCGATATCGAGCGCCTTGCCGACGTTGTTGCGCTTGACGATCGAGATCATCTCGGGCGCGAACCGGCCGTCGTCCATCAGCCGCCCGACGCGCAAGCTCGATTGCAGGCCGAGCGCGATTTCGCTCATCATGTCGGCGAGCTTGAGCTGATAGAGCTGCTTGGAAGCGAGCGGGCCGAACTGATTGCGGTCGAGGCCGTACTGGCGCGCGGCGTGGAGGCAGAACTCGGCCGCGCCCATCGCGCCCCACGAGATGCCGTAGCGCGCGCGATTGAGGCACCCGAACGGGCCCTTCAGCCCCTGAACCTCGGGCAGCAACGCATCGGCAGGCAGCTTGACCTCGTCCATCAGGATCATCCCGGTGGTCGAGGCGCGCAGGCTGAGCTTGTTCTCGATCTTCGGCGCGGACAGGCCGGCCATGCCCTTGTCGAGCACGAAGCCGCGGATTGCGCCGCCATGCGCCTCGCTCTTGGCCCAGACGACGAACACGTCCGCGAAGGGCGAGTTGGAGATCCAGGTCTTGCTGCCCGAGAGCGAGTAGCCGTCGCCGTCCTTCTTGGCGTAAGTTCGCATCGAGCCCGGGTCGGAGCCGGCATCGGGCTCGGTCAGGCCGAAACAGCCGATCAGTTCGCCGCTCGCCAGGCCGGGCAGATACTTGCGGCGCTGCTCGTCCGAACCGTAGGCGTGGATCGGATACATGACGAGGCTCGACTGGACCGAGGCCATCGAGCGATAGCCGGAATCCACCCGTTCGATCTCGCGCGCGATCAGGCCGTACGCGACATAGCCGGCGCCTGCGCCGCCGTATTCCTCGGGGATCGTCGCGCCGAGCAGGCCGGCGCGGCCCATCAGCGGAAACAGCTCGGGCGCGTCCTTCTCCTGAGCGAACGCGTCGATGACTCGCGGCTGCAATTCACTCTGCGCAAAAGCGCGCGCGGCATCGCGGATCATGCGTTCGTCTTCGGTCAACTGCCCGTCGAGATCGAACGGGTCTTCCCAGTTGAACGGCGCCATCCCGGCCATGGTTTCTCCTGTAACTGCCGCGATTCCCTTCGCAGGGTTGCGAGGGCGCGACAAGCCCGTGTGAGACGATCTTCGGGCTCGGGCCCCGATGCGGAAACGGGCGCAATGATTGCGCCCGTCTCAACCGCTTGTGCAGCGTTTCGCTGGCTGGCCGGCGATCAGAGGCTCGAAAGCGCCTGCTGCACCTTCTCGAGCATGATATTGGGCGGGCACGGCTTCGAGCAAGCGATCGCGCTGGGATAGCGGGCGCGCACTTCATCCGGGCTGAACTGGCCCGAGTGGAAGATCACCGGCACGTTCTCGGCCATCAGAGTCTCGGCGAGCGAGAAGGATTCGCCATCCTCGAGCTCGACATCAAGGATCGCCAGATCGGGCCGGGCCTTCTGCACCGCGAGCATGGCGGTGGAAATTTCCGAGTGCGGACCCTCGACCTCGAAACCCGCCTCTTCGACGGTGTCGCATAGATCGAAGGCGACGATGAATTCGTCTTCGGCGACCAGGATACGGGGATGTTTCATCATACCTACCTAGGGGTTCGATTGCATTTGAACGAACTAACCGGGGTAGGGGCCGATTGTTCCCTAAAGTCTGCCGAATTTCGCCTCGTATCCCTGCCGGTCGTCCGCCGTGAGTAGCCTGGCCTGTTCGACCCAGTTGTCGCGCCGAATGCGGCCCTGAAACCGCCCGAGTTGCGCGTCGATGCGGTCGATGTCCGCCTCGTTCCACGCGGCGATCTGTGCGAGGCGCGTCACTCCGAGCGAGGCGAGCAGTTCCGAGAGCTTGCCGCCCACGCCCTTGATCCGGGTGAGATCGTCGCCCGTCGTCGCCGCGGAAGGCTGGGCGGGGGGCTTGGGCGTCGATGGTTCTTCGGCAGCTTCTTCGGCGGCCTTGATCTGCTGTGCTTCGACCGCGGCGGCGATCGCGGTGCCGGCTCCCGCGACGCCGGGGGGCGCCATCGGCGGCTGCGCCGCCGTCGCGGCGTCGATCAACGCCTGATTGCGCGCGGCCGGCGCGGCGCCGTCGTCGAGCACATCGCCCGCGCTGCGGTCGGTCACGCGGGCGCTGCGGGTCGAACCGAACAGCCACCAGGCGATCGCGATGCCAAGCAACAGTGCGACCAGGAACAGCGGCCACCAGGCTTCAACCATCTGCATCATGTCTCAGTCTCCCATGTCGTCGGGCGCGCGGCCCCAGACCACCCAACCTATGCCGAGGCCCACGAAGTAGGTGGCGAGCATCATCACCATCAGTTCGAACCATATCGCCATGTCAACGCGCTCCCGGCACATCGATCGGGGCAATCGCAAGCGGCTCGGTCGCGATGACCGAGAACTCGATACGGCGGTTCGCCGGATCGGTCGGCGCGAGGCCGTCGACGGGTTCGCTCGATCCCACCCCCCGCGCGCGCAGGCCGTCGCCGGGAATCCCGCGCGCCATCAGCGCCTCCCGCACGGCCTGGGCGCGTTCGTTGGACAGCGCGAGGTTGCCCGGCTCGGGACCGGAAGTGTCGGTATGCCCGGTAAGCGCGATGATGCTGCCGAGGCACGGACGCAGCGCGGCGGCCACTTCGTCGAGCAATTCGCGGCTCGGCCGGTCGATCGTGCTGCTCGATTCCTCGAACCGGATCGTTCGTGCGCGGAGCAGGGCATCGACATCCTCCTGGCAATGCATCGGGGTATATTCCATTTCCTCCCCCTGCGCGCGGATCGAGCCGTCGGCCCAGCGCACCCCGCCGACGCCGGGAATCGCTGCGATCGCGCGCGCGACTTCGGCGCGGGTGTCCTCTGCAAGACGGCCGCCGCCGAGCAGGAGCGCATGGCGCGAGGGCCAGCCGGAGGGCGAAGCGAAGCGCGCGGTCACCCCGTTCGCGCCGACATCGGCCACGACTTGCGCGGCTCGATCCTCGAGCATGGACTGGATCTCGTGCGCGGACATGTTCGCACCGCCCACGGCCAGCGCGGCGGTCGCCAGCGCGCCGGCGGTGATGGCGATAGTCGGTCGGATCGGCATGGGGGTGCCTTAAGGTTCAGACCCATGACTGGCAACGGCCGGGATTGCCGTCAAAGAGCGGCCGGCCCTCCGGTGTTGGGCGCGGCGGCATCTTCCCCCTCCAGATTCTTGCGAAAAAGCACGCGATCTTCGGGTCCGAAGCCCTTGCGCCAGATGATCCAGCCGTACGTGAGCAGGATCAGCGGAATCCCGAAGATCAGCTCGACCCATTCGGGCATCCGCGTGGCGAGGTAGCCGACCGCGATGGCCGGCGCCGCGGCCCAGATCAGCGCCCAGCGCCAGTTGTTGACCCGCTCGCCGAGAATGCGCGAGAGCAGCCAGGCCTTCGCCAGCGACGCGGCGCCGAGCGCAACCATCAGCGAGATCGCAGCTGCCGCGGCCTTGTAGTCCTGACCCAGGCCCATCCGTTCGACGGTCATGATCGCGGCGATGGTGAGCGCGCCCTGGAGCGCGATCGTGCCGAGCGAAATGGCGAGGTTGCGCTTGCGCGCGACGTAGACCAGCGCGGCTTCCGAGACCACGGCGGTCGCCGCCACGACTTCGGCCGCGAGCAAGAAGGCAAGCGCACCGGTGCCGCCGACGAAGTTCGGACCGACGAGGCCCATGACCGCTTCGCCCGGGACGCCGAGCGCGAGCGCGATGCCCGCCTGCGCGGCGACGATCCAGAAGCCCACCTGGCACACTTGCCGGGCGATGGCGGGGAAGTTCTTTTCCTTGAGGTTGCGGGTGATGACCGGTCCCAGAATCGGTTCGAAGCTGGTCTTGAGCTTCTGCGGCAGGCTCGCGATCTGCTGCGCGATGTAATAGATGCCGACCGCCGCGGGCGCGGCGAACAGGCCGAGGATGAAGATGTCGAGCCGCCGCGTGCCCCATTCGATCGCGTCGGCGGTCGCCAGCGGGAAGGCGCGGGTCGACATGCGCCACATTCCCCTGGGGCTCGGCCGCCACTGGCGCGGGAGGCCGTAGGTCTTGAGGAACGGCCAGGCCGCCGCGATCAGCCCGGCGTAGATCGAGGCGATATAGGCGAGCGAGAGGCCCGATTTGGGGATCACGTAGAACAGCACGCCGGCCATGATCGAGATCGTCCACGGTTCCACGACCGCGCGCGCGCGAACCGTGGTCGCGATATCGTAGCGATAGGCCTGCGCGGCGAGCAGGATCTCGGTCAGCGCATAGGCCGGGATCGCGGTGACCAGCAGCTTGTCGTAAATCGAATATTGCCCCGCGGGAAACATCGGTGCGGGGACGAACCACAGGAACGCCGCGGCCGCGCACGACAGCAGCGTCGCCAGCAGCAGGCCGTCGAACACCAGATTGGCGGGGTGGATGCCCTCGCCGTCGGAAAGGCGCTGGGCCAGCCCCCGCTTTTCCCCCATCGAACAGATCATCGCGAGCAGTTCGACCACCACCAGCGCCGAGGCGAAGCGGCCCAGTTCCTCCGCGCCGTAGAGCCGGCCGGCGATGAACAGGAACGGCAACCGCGCGGCGAGCCGCAGCAGGAAGCCGACGAAATTGGTCCGGCCACCCTTCGCGAGCGCGGCGATGTCCCCCTGCTGCCCCGCGCCCTGCGGTCCCGTGTCGGTCACGCAAAGCTGTCCTGTTCGGAGCGGAGCGGGCGCGCGAGCAACTCGCTCACGATATCGCGCGCGGGCGCGCCGCCGAGCAGACGGTAGACCGCTGCGACGATCGGCATGGCGACGCCGTGGCGTGCCGCCAGCTCGGTCAGCACCGGCGCGGTGTGTGCGCCCTCGGCCACGGTGCGCCGATCGGCCATCAGCGCTTCGGCCGACTGCCCCTCGCCGAGCGCCTTGCCGAGCGAGAAGTTGCGGCTCGAAGTGGACGAACAGGTGAGCACGAGATCGCCCAGACCGCACAGGCCGGCGAGCGTTTCGGGCTTGGCGCCCAGCGCCTCGCCGAAGCGGAGCATCTCGGCATAGCCGCGCGCGATCAGCGCAGCGCGCGCGTTCTGGCCGAGCCGGAGCCCGTCGACCACGCCGCACGCGATCGCGAGCACGTTCTTCACCGCCCCGCCGATCTCCGCCCCCGTGACGTCGTCGGAATAATAGGGTCGGAACGAGGGGCGTGCGATGATCGGCGCGAGCCGGTCCCATTGCTCCTCGCCGCGGCCGCACGCGAGCGTGACCGCAGTTGGCAGGCCGGCGGCGACTTCGTGCGCGAACGTCGGGCCGGAGAGGATCGCGATCGCGCTCTCGGGCGCGCCCGCCGCGGCGACTTCGTTCATCAGCCGCCCGGTCCCCGCCTCGATCCCCTTGCTGCACAGCACCAGATCGCGCGGATGGGCCGGCAGGCTCTCGAGTACTTTGCCAAGGTGCTGCGCAGGCGTGACCGCCAGAATCGTCTCGCACTCGGCCAAGTTTTCGAGCGTATCCGTCGCGCGGATCGTCGGCGCCAACTCGGCCGAGGGCAGGTAGAGCGAGTTGCGGTGCGTCGCGTTGATTTCCTCAACCAGCTCGGGTTCCAGCGCCCACAGCAGCACCGCGCGCCCGTCGGATGCGAGCATCTGCGCCAGCGCGGTGCCCCATGCGCCCGCGCCGATCACGCCCACCGGTCGGTTCATGCCGCCGCTCATGCCTTGTACCCCGCGCCGCGGACCGGTTCGGCCTGCGGATCGAGCGGCCAGCGCGGCCGGGCGGCGATGTCGAGCGGGTCCGACTGGCCGAGCCGCTCGCAGCCCGCCCACGCGATCATCGCCGCGTTATCGGTGCACAGCGCCGGCGGCGGGGCGACGAAGCGCATCTCGCGCGCTCCCGCCATGGTCTCGAGCGCCGCCCGGATCGTGCGGTTCGCAGCGACCCCTCCGGCGACGACGAGCGCCGGAACCGGCTCCATCGCGTCGATCGAAACCGCCAGCCGGTCGAGCACGCAGTCGAGCGCCGCCTGCTGGAAGCTCGCGGCGATGTCGGCGTCGGTGTACTTGCGGCTCTCCTTGGCGCGCAGCACCGCGCTCTTGAGCCCGGCAAAGCTGAAATGCGGCTCCCCGCTGCCGATCAGGGGGCGGGGCAGGGGGACGGCGCGCGGATCGCCCTTGCACGCCAGCCGCTCGACCGCCGGGCCGCCCGGAAAACCGAGGCCGAGGATCTTGGCGGTCTTGTCGAACGCTTCGCCCAGCGCGTCGTCGATCGTGGTGGCAAGACGGCGATACTGCCCGACTCCGTCGACCCGCAGGATCTGGCAGTGACCGCCCGAAACCAACAGCAGGGCGTAAGGGAATTCCAGCGTGGGATCGGCGAGGCGCGGCGAAAGCGCGTGCCCTTCGAGATGATTGATCGCGATCAAGGATACATCGCCCGCCATCGCCAGCGCCTTGGCGCTCACCAGCCCGACCATCACCCCGCCGATCAGGCCCGGACCCGCGGTGGCGGCAATCGCGTCGAGATCGGCCAGCTCGAGTCCCGCCTCGTCCATCACCGCTGCGATCATCGGTGCGAGCCGCTCGGCATGGGCGCGCGCCGCGATCTCGGGCACCACGCCGCCATACGGCGCGTGCTCGGCATCCTGCGATGCGATGCGCTGCGCGACGATCCGCCGATCGGTGGTGACGAGGGCCGCCGCGGTCTCGTCGCAGCTCGATTCGATGCCAAGCACGATGCCCATGCCGCTTCCCCTGAACAAAATGCCTCGCTAGGGCAAGCGCCGCTCATGACAGATCAGCCCAAGCTCCGCCTCGGAACCCGTCAGTCGCCGCTCGCCATGGCGCAGGCGCGCGAGGCGCGCGCGCGGCTGTGCGCGGCGCATGGCTGGCCCGAAAGCGCGGTGGAGCTGGTGCCCGTGCGCGCGAGCGGCGACAAGGTGCAGGACCGGCCCCTCGCCGAGATCGGGGGCAAGGCGCTGTGGACCAAGGAACTCGACGAATGCCTGGCCGACGGGCGGATCGACGGCGCGGTCCATTCGATGAAGGACGTCGAGACGGTTCGCCCGGCCAGCCTTGTGATCGCCGCGATTCTTCCGCGCGCCGACGTGCGGGACGTGCTGATCGGCGCGGCGAGCATCGCCGCGATACCGCGGGGCGCGCGGATCGGCACCAGCGCGCCGCGCCGCGCCGCGCAGATGCTGTATTTTCGGCCCGACTGCGAGATCGTCACCTTTCGCGGCAATGTCGCGACCCGGCTGGCGAAGCTCTCTGCCGGAGAGGCCGAGATCACGCTGCTCGCCGCCGCGGGACTGGCGCGGCTGGAGGAAACCGGCGTCGGAACGCCGCTGGAGCCAAGCGAATGGCTGCCCGCTCCCGCGCAAGGCGCGATCGGGATCGAGTGCCGCGCGGCCGACGGTAAGACCCGCGCGTTGATCGCCCGGATCGATCACGCGCCTTCGTGCGCCGGTGTTTTGGCCGAGCGCGCGCTTCTCGCCGGGCTGGGCGGCAACTGCCACAGCCCCATCGCCGCCTATTCGACACTGGACGGGAACCGTATCCGGCTGCGCGTCGCGCTGTTCAGCCCCGACGGCGCCGAACGGGTCGATGGCGAGCGCGAATTCGCCGCGGGCGACACCGATACGCCCGCTGCGCTCGCCGCCGATCTGCTCGCTCGGGCGACGCCGGGCATCGCGGCGCATTTCGACGGGCCTGCGTGACCGCGAGAGCGTTCGCTATCCGGCCCGACCCGGGGCTGGCCGCCACGGTCGAGGCCGGTCGCGCGCTCGGCATTTCCGTCACCGGCCATCCGTTGGCCCGGGTCCATCCCGCAGCATGGAATGCGCCGCCCGACAGCGTCTTCGACGCGCTGCTCCTCGGCAGCGCAAACGCCGTGCGCCATGCCGGCCCGGCATTGTCCCGCTGGCGGGGCCGCGCGGTGCACGTCGTGGGCGAGACGACCGCCGAAGCGGCTCGCGCAGCCGGGCTAGCCGTCGGCATGGTGGGACAGGGCGGCTTGCAACAGGTGGTCGACGCCCTGGCAGACAGCGGGCCGGCGCGCCTGCTCAGGCTGGCGGGCGCGACGCATACCGTGCTCGCACCACCGGCCGGGATCGCGATCGATACCCGGGTGGTCTATCACCTCGCCTGGCGCGAAATTGCGCCGGATTTTGCCGCCAGCCTCGAGGAGGGGGGGATCGTGCTGCTCCATTCCGGCGAAGCGGCGCGACACTTCGCCGGCGAATGCGACAGGCTCGGCATCGCACGTGCGCGCATCGCGCTCGCCGCGCTCGCGCCGCGCATCGCCGAGGCGGCCGGATTCGGCTGGCGGCGCGTTGCCGTTGCCCCCCAGCCGATGGACAGCGCCCTGCTGGCAATGGTCCGCGACATGTGCCATTGACCCCGTCGGATTGCGTCCACAACGACGCCTGCGGGTCGCAGAACGGATTTCGATGGACAGATACTCTAGCCATACCGCCACCACCGGCGGGTCTCTCAAGCCAATCCTAGCCGTAGCCGTTGCGGCGTTCCTGCTCGGGGCGCTGGCGGTGGGCTATTTCGCGTGGAGCGCGGGCTACGACTTCGGGTCGGGAGACGAACCCGCGGCGGCCGTGCAGGACGCGCCGGCGGCGAACGATCCGCAGCCTCTCACCTCTCCGACGCCGACACCCTCGGCGACCGCCTCGGCCGCCGCGGCCAGCGAGCGGGTCGAGCGGGTGGTCGAGCAGCAGGGCGGGCTCGACCAGCGCCTCGCCGCGGCCGAGCAACGCCTCTCGCGGCTCGACCTCCAGGCGCAGGCGGCGGCGGGCAATGCCGCGCGCGCCGAGGGTCTGCTGATCGCCTTCGCCGCCCGCCGCGCACTCGATCGCGGAGCGGAGCTGGGCTATCTCGCCGAACAATTGCGGCTGCGCTTCGGCGACGCCAAGCCCAATTCGGTCGCGACGATCATCGAATTCTCGCGCAATCCGATCACGCTCGACGTGCTCGCGGCGCGGCTCGAGGGCCTTGCGCCGCAGCTCACGGAAGCGACCAGCGATCCGTTGTTCGAGCGGATCCGCAACGAACTGAGCCAGTTGTTCGTGATCCGCAAGGAAACCACGCCTTCGCCGCAGCCCTCGCGGCGGATCGAGCGGGCGCGCTTCTATCTCCAGAGCGGCCGGGTCAACATGGCGATCGAGGAAGTGCGGCTGCTGCCGGGCGCCGAGCAGGCGCGCCGCTGGATCGCGGATGCCGAGCGCTATGTCGCCGCGCGCCGCGCGCTCGACCTGATCGAGACCTCGGCCGTGCTCGAGCCGCGGCTGCTGCGCGACGGCTCGGGCAATCCGATCGAACAGCCGAGCCCCGCGACGCGGCCGACGCAGGAGTCGGATCGGCGCTAGGCGCGCATCAGTTCGGGCACGTCGCCCGAAACGCCGCGCGCCTCGTCCATGAACCAGTGCTTCAGCGCGGGCAGGCGCTGCACCCCGCCCATGCCGAAGCGGCGGACGGCCGAAGCGGTGCGGCCAGGCAGGCCGAACAGCCGCGTCAGACCGTCGGTAGCGAGCGCGACCATGAACGAATCGAGCCCGCGCCAGCGCTCGTAGCGCGCAAGCAGCTGCGCATCGCCCGGCTCCAGCCCGAGCCGCATGCCTTCGCTCAGCACCTCGACCAGCGCCCCGACATCGCGCAGGCCAAGGTTGAGCCCCTGGCCGGCGATCGGGTGGATGCCGTGCGCCGCGTCGCCGACCAGCACCAGCCGCCGGTCGGTGACCCGCACGGTGTGGTGGAACCCGAGCGGGAACGACGACCGCGAACCCACGCCGCGAATCGCGCCGAACAGGTCGCCCATGCGCTTGTCCACTTCGGCGAGGAAGGCGCGGTCGGACAGCTTGAGCGTGCCCGGGGCGGCTTTCTCGTCCACCGTCCACACCAGCGCGCTGCGATGCGCACCGTCCGCACCATCGCGCATCGGCAGCAGCGCGAACGGTCCGCTGGGATAGAATATCTCCCACGCGACGCCGCCATGCGGCTTCTCGTGCTCGAGCCCGGCGACGATCGCGCGGTGGCCGTACTGCCACTTGGCGACCTTGATCCCGGCGCCCTCGCGCGTCGGCGACATGCGGCCTTCGGCGCCCACCATCAGCGCCGCCGAGAGCGTCCGTCCGTCGGCAAGCGTCGCGGTTACGGCGTGTTCGCCGCGCTCGCGGCCGATCACTTCGGATCTGGCGTGCCAGGCGATCAGCGGTTCGGCGGCGGCGGCTTCGAACAGCGCCAGCCTGAGCGTGCGGTTGGCGAACATGCGCCCGAGCGAGCCTTCGTTCGGCCCGGGCCGGAAGTCGATCCGGCCCGGCTTGAGCTGGTCGCTGACCGCGATGGTTTCGATCGGGCAGCCGTGCGGTTCGAGCGCGCCGGCCAGGCCGATATTGCGGAACAGGTTCCAGCTCGCGGTCGAGATCGCGCTGGCGCGCCCGTCGAATCCCTCGGCGGTCAGCTCGGCCGGGTCCGCGCGATCGACCACGTGGCTCGACAAGCCCTTTCGTGCGGCGGCGAGGGCCAGCGTCATGCCGACCAGTCCGCCGCCCAGGATCAGTAGGTCGCGCTTGTCGTCCATCGCCTTCTCGTTGCGGGAATCTTCGCATCGCCCTAGAGGCTTGGCGGTGACCGAGGCAAGGACAATGGGCGCGGTGCGCGTCTGGCTCGTATATCTCGCGCTGGCGCTCGCCGTCGCGCTGGCTGCGCTCGGCGTTCATCAGGCATCCGCGCAAGCCCAGGCGCAAGTCCAGTCGCAGGCCGAAGCGCAGGATCAGATCTCGCGGATCGGCGACGACAACATTTCCGCCGAGCTGATCGCGGAGAAGCCGCCCGAGCCGGGCGGGGAATGGATGGTCGCGCTCCATTTCACCCCGCGATCGGACGAATGGCACGGTTACTGGTCGAACCCCGGCGACGCGGGCCTCGGGATGGAGCTCGACTGGACCTTGCCCCCAGGATGGTCGGCGGGCGAACCGCTCTATCCGGTCCCGCACAAGCTGGTGATCGGCGGGCTCATGAACCACGTGTACGAGGGGCGCTACACGGTCCTGGTGCCGATCCGCGTTCCGCGCGGCGCCGCGATCGAAAGTGTCGAGCCGATTGCGGTGACCGCGGACTACCTCGCCTGCACCGACAAGCTGTGCGTGCCGCAGCAGGCCATGCTCGAACTCGATCCCGCCGCCCTGATCGAAACCGAGCCGGACCCGCGCTTCGTGAAATGGCGCGCGCAAATCGCTCCCTTGATCGAGAGCCGCGCCACGTTCGAGATCGACGGCGAATCGCTGCGGATCGCGGTGCCGCTGCCCGCCGAAGTCGATCTGCCCGCTCCCCACCTTTTCGTCGCCGAGCGCGAACTGG
Source organism: uncultured Altererythrobacter sp. (assembly GCA_946886175.1). The sequence goes on along the minus strand of CAMPIA010000005.1, from coordinate 5,300 downwards.
GCAAGGGCAAGCGCCCCGCCTACGCCCAGGAGCAGTCGTTCTACCGCGACGGCGACCTCTTGGTGGTGGACGTGCCGCTCGACCAGTTGAACCTGCCTTCGGAACTGGTGCGCGAACCGGAGCCTCCGCGGATCGACGGCATTCTGGCGTTTTCGCGCGACGTTGGCGTCCGCTTCGCGGCGGAGCCGGGCGAAGTTCCCGAGGCCGGTGAGCCGATTGCCCAACCGGAGCTCCCGCCGCTGTGGCTGCTCGCGCTCGGCGCACTGGCGGGCGGCTTGCTGCTCAATGTCATGCCCTGCGTGTTCCCTATCCTCAGTCTCAAGGCGCTGAGTCTGGCGCGCGCCGGGGAAAGCTCGGCCGAGGCCCGCCGCGAGGGCGTGGCTTATACGATCGGCGTCGTGCTCGCCTGCCTCGCGCTGGGCGCGGTGCTGCTGACCCTGCGCTCGGCGGGCGAGAGCGTCGGCTGGGCGTTCCAGTTGCAGGAACCCGCGGTCGTCGTCGGATTGCTCGCGCTGGCGGCGGCGATCACCGCCAATTTCGCCGGACTGTTCGAGCTGCCGTCGATCTCGCTGACGCGCAGCGGAGAGCCCGCGGGCGCGTTCGCCACCGGCTTGCTGGCCGCGTTCGTCGCCACGCCCTGCACCGGTCCCTTCATGGCCGCCGCGCTCGGCGCTGCGCTCGTCCTCCCGACGTTCGAGGCCATGTTGCTGTTCGGCGCGATGGGGCTGGGGCTGGCGCTCCCGTTCCTCGCGATCGGGATCGTGCCCGCTCTACGCCGGATGTTGCCGAGGCCAGGGCCGTGGATGGCGACTTTCCGCAAGGTCATGGCGGTGCCGATGGGCCTCACCGTGATCGCGCTGCTGTGGCTGTGCTTCCGGCTCGGCGGAGACGCGCTGGGGTGGGCCGCGGCGGCGATGCTCGCGGCGCTCGGCCTGATGCTGCTGCTGCTCGGAAAGTCTTCCGGCGCGGCGCGGCGCGCGGCGGGCGCGGGCGCCTTCGCCGTCGCGCTCGCCGGGGTCGTCTTCCTGCCCCGGCTGGCGAGCGACAAGGTCGTGGTGGCCGAGAGCATCCTCCAGCCCGCCGCGTTCAGCGAAGCGGCGCTGGCCGAAGCGCGCGCGAGTGGCAGGCCGGTGTTCGTCTGGTTCACCGCCGACTGGTGCGTGACTTGCAAGGTCAACGAAAGCGTCGCGATCGAACGCGATGCGACGCGCGATGCGTTCGCCGAAGCCGGCGTGGTCGCCCTGCGCGGCGACTGGACGCGGCGCGATCCGGCGATCACCCGGTTCCTCGCCGACAACGGCGTGGCGGGCGTGCCGCTCTACTTGTGGTATGCCCCGGGCGAGGACGCGCGGCAGCTGCCCCAAGTGCTCGGGCCCGACGCGCTGGTCACGCTGGCGCAGTCGGTTCCGGCGCGTTCGACGGCAAGCCGGCAAGGCACCCCTCGATCAGCCGGCGCGGCTGCTGGCTTGGATTGAGCATCAAGGAGCCGGCCCCGGCGATCGTCGCCTCCACCCGGCGCGGGCCGGTGAGAACCTCCATCTGCGGATCGTCCGCCGCGGCGTAGCCTTCCCACAGCCACGCGCGCCCGTTCCACGTCGCGTCGACGTCAAGCCGCACGACGTGGCCGTTGCCGATCAGCGCGAGGATCGCCTTGGCGCGCGGATCGGCGGCGGCGAAGCGGGTGATGTGGATGCGCTGCCCATCTCCGCCGTCCTCGCAGGCGAGCGCCATCAGCGGCGCCTCGCCCGGTTTGCCGTAGAGGATGCGCGCTTCGCCTTCGCCCGGCGCCCACAGCGCGCCTTCGACGTCGGGGGAGGGCAGCGGCTCGCTGGCGTGGCGTTCCGCCGTCTCGAGCGCCACGCGCGCGACGTAGTCGTCGGTTGCGGGCGGCTTGCACCCGGCGAGCGCAGCCAGGGCCACCCCGATGGCAATGGACCAGCGCATCGCCTCAGCGGGAGCGGATGAAGGCGCGGACGTCTTCAGACAGCTTCTGCCGGTCCTCGTCGCGCACGTACATCATGTGCCCCGCGTCGTAGTAATGCCATTCGATCCGGTCTTGCGGAAAGCCGGTACGGGTGAGCGCATATTCGGCGGCGAAGAAGGGTGTGGCGAAATCGTACCACCCCTGGCCGACGAAAATCCGCATGTCCGAATTCTCGCGCATCGCCGTGCCCAGATAAGGCGCGACATTGAGATAGGCGTTGGAGTCGCGTCCGCCCTCCAGCCGCCAGTCCCACGGCCCGACATAGCCGATGGTGACGTAATCGTGCTCGGTCTCGTAGCCGAGCGTTTCGCGCATGAAGTGGTTCACCGCGGCGGTATAGCCGCCGTCGATGCCGTAGAAGCTCGGGTCGTTGTCGGGGGTTTCGCCGGCACTGTCGTAATCGACCCCGGTATAGCGGCTGTCGAGCCGGCCGACGGTCAGCCCGCGGTCGCGCAGCAGTTCCTTGTAGAACCGGCCCGAGGTGACGCGCAGGTCGGCCTGTTCGAGGTACTGCTCGGACAGGCCGGTAAAGCGCGCCAGCTCGGCGCGCACCGCGGCGCGCTCCTCCGTGCTCGCGTTCTGACCCTTGAGCAGGAACGATGCGTAGGGCCCGATCGCGAACTGGCGCGCTTCCTCGACGAATTGTTCGACCGAAGGCGCGCTGGCCTTGCCGTGATAGAGCGCGGTCGCGGCCATCGAGGGCAGGGTGGTGATATAGCCGAGTTCGGCGCCCTGCGTCTCGGCCCCGGCGGCGAAGTCGAGCACGGTCGAGATCAGGATCACCCCGTTGAGCGCCACGTCGTTGTACGCGCCCTCGAGCTCGTTGACGACCGCGGCCGAGCGGGTGGTGCCGTAGCTCTCGCCTCCGAGGAACTTGGGGCTGTTCCAGCGGCCGTTGTCCGACAGCCACATGCGGATGACCTCGGCCACCGACTTCGCATCCTTGGTGACGCCCCAGTATTCCTCGCCCTTGGTCTCACCGATGGTGTGGCTGAAACCGGTGCCGACCGGATCGATGAAGACCAGATCGGTGACGTCGAGCAGCGAATCCGGATTGTCGAGAATCGGATAGGGCGGCGCACCGTCGTCGCTTCCGTCGGTGGGAATCGCGACCCGCTTGGGCCCGAACGCCCCCATCTGCAACCAGACCGAGCCCGAACCCGGCCCTCCGTTGAACAGGAAGGTCACCGGTCGCGAAGGATCGCGCGGTTCGGCGATATAGCTGGTGGTGACGATCGCCGCCTTGGGCGTGCCGTCCTCGGCCTCCAGCACCTGTTCCTCGACCGTCGCGGTATAGCGTACCGTCTGCCCGCCGAAGGTGCCGGTAAAGGTGTCGGAGGCGGAGTTCGCCTCATACGGAGCGGCTGCCGACTTTTCGGCTGGCTCGGCCTCGGTCTGCGCGATGGCGGGAAAGGAAAGGGCGAACGCGGCCGTTGCCGCCAACAGGGTCCGGAAAGTCATGGACGGCCTGTTAGGTCAGACGATCGGCAAAAGGCAATGCATCGGCACGAACGAACGACAGTCTTGTGCGTGCTGCCCGGTCACTTGCCCCACTTCCGCTGCGTCTTGCCGTAACGCATCTTTCGCGTCCCCGGCTTGCCCTCGGTCGCGCGGCCCACCAGCGGGGCCTTCTTCTCGTCGTCGCCCAGGCCAAGCTCGTCGTTCTCCAGCCGGCGAATCTCGTCGCGCAGCCTCCCGGCTTCCTCGAACTCGAGGTCGGCTGCCGCCGCGCGCATGCGTTTTTCGAGGTCTTGGATGTAGGCGCGCAGGTTGTGGCCGACGAGGTTGTTGCGCTCGTCGTCGCCGGTGCCGACGGTGACGCCGTCCTTGCTCGCGGTGTGGGCGACGATGTCCTGGATGTTGCGCTTGATCGTGGTCGGGGTGATGCCGTGCTCGGCGTTGTACTCCTCCTGCTTCTCGCGGCGGCGTCCGGTTTCGGCCATCGCGCGCTCCATGCTGCCGGTGACGCGGTCGGCATAGAGGATGACCTTGCTGTCCACGTTGCGCGCCGCGCGGCCGATGGTCTGGATCAGCGAGGTTTCCGAGCGCAGGAAGCCTTCCTTGTCGGCGTCGAGAATGCACACGAGGCCGCATTCGGGAATGTCGAGCCCTTCGCGCAGCAGGTTGATGCCGATCAGCACGTCGTAAACCCCGAGCCGCAAGTCGCGGATCAGCTCGATCCGTTCCAGCGTTTCGACGTCGGAGTGCATGTAGCGCACGCGCACGCCCTGTTCGTGCATGAACTCGGTCAAGTCTTCGGCCATGCGCTTGGTCAGCGTGGTGACGAGTGTGCGGTAGCCCTTGGCCGCCACCGCCTTGCACTCGGCGATGCAGTCCTGCACCTGGTCCTCCACCGGGCGGATCTCCACCGGTGGATCGATCAGCCCGGTAGGGCGGATGACCTGCTCGGCGAAGACGCCGCCGGTCTGGTCCATCTCCCACCCGCCCGGCGTGGCGCTGACGGCGATCGTCTGCGGGCGCATCGCGTCCCACTCGTTGAAGCGCAGCGGGCGGTTGTCGATGCAACTCGGCAGGCGGAAGCCGTGTTCGGCCAGCGTGATCTTGCGCCGATGGTCGCCTTTGGACATCGCGCCGACCTGGGGCACCGTCTGGTGGCTCTCGTCGACGAACAGCAATGCGTTGTCGGGCAGGTATTCGAACAGCGTCGGCGGCGGCTCGCCCGGCAGGCGGCCCGTAAGGAACCGGCTGTAGTTCTCGATTCCCGCGCAGCTGCCGGTGGCGGCGATCATCTCGAGGTCGAAATTGGTTCGCTGCTCCAACCGCTGCGCTTCGAGCAGACGGCCCTCCGCATGCAGCTCCTTGAGCCGCTCCTCGAGCTCGAACCTGATCGCCTGGCTCGCCTGCTTCATCGTCGGGCCGGGGGTGACGTAGTGCGAATTGGCATAGACGCGCACTTTGTCGAGACGGGCGCCCTTGCTGCCCGTGAGCGGATCGAACTCGGCGATCTCCTCGATCTCGTCGCCGAAGAAGCTGACCCGCCAGGCCATGTCCTCGTAGTGGCTGGGGAAGATCTCGAGATTGTCGCCACGCACGCGAAAATTACCGCGCGCGAAGGCCGCGTCGTTGCGCTTGTATTGCAGCGCGACGAGCTTGCGGATCAATTCGCGCTGATCGACCGTCTCGCCCTTCTTGAGGTCGAAGATCATCGCCGAGTAGGTCTCGACCGAACCGATGCCGTAGAGACACGAGACCGAGGCGACGATGATCACGTCGTCGCGCTCGAGGAGCGCACGGGTGGCGGAGTGGCGCATCCGGTCGATCGCCTCGTTCACCGAGCTTTCCTTCTCGATGTAGG
>CAMPIA010000004.1 GCA_946886175.1 uncultured Altererythrobacter sp. | reverse complement strand
CGCACGCGATCGAGGACGACTGGGACAAGGGCATCGTGGTCGAGGACGCCTCGCTTGCGCTCGACGAGGACGGCACGCTGACCGGCGGGCGCCAGGTCAACCGCTGGGCCAAGGGCCGCCGCATCCACTTCGCCATGCAGCTTTCGCGCAAGCCCGACCGGGTGCAGTTCTTCGGCGACGAGGGCACGCCCGCTGCCGACGGCGCGACCGCGATCGCCGGCAACCGCCTGCGCGCCGCGCTGTTCTTCGACGACGCGGGCGGGGAGCCGATCCTGATCAAGACCGGGCTTTCGGCGGTCGATGTCCAAGGCGCCCGCGATGCGCTGGCGCAGGAAGTGCCCGGTTGGGAATTCGACCGCGCGGCCAACGCTGCACGAAACACATGGTCGCAGGCGCTCGCCGGAATCCGCGTGTCGGGCGGGACCGAGGACGAGCGCACGATCATGGCAAGCGCGCTCTACCACGCGCAGCTCGCGCCGACGCTCTTCACCGATCGCGACGGGCGCTACGTCGGGCTCGACCGCGAAGTGCACAGCACGACTGCGGGCGAGGAGGCGTTCAGCACCTATTCGCTGTGGGACACATACCGCGCGCTGCATCCGCTGCTGACGCTGATCGATCCGGCCCGAGCCGCGCTGCTGACGCGCGACATCTGCCGCCAGACCGCGCAGAGCCCCGCCGGCCCGCTCGTCTGGCCGCTGCAAGGGGTCGAGACCGCCTGCATGATCGGCTGGCACGGCGTCTCGGTGCTCGCCGAAGCGCACGCCAAGGGGATCGCGGCCGACTATGCCGCCGCCTGGCCCAACATCCGCCGCCGCGCCTTCGACCGCGAGTTCAAGGACATCGACAGCACGCTGGGGCGCGGGTTCTATTACGATCTCGGCTATATCCCGGCCGACGAGGTGTGGGAATCGGTCAGCCGCACGCAGGAATACGCCTACGACGACTGGGCGATGGCGCATCTCGCCGAAGCGCTGGGCGAGACCGAGGACGCCGCGGCGCTGCGCGAACGCTCGCGCAACTGGCGGGGCGTGATCGATGCCAAAACCGGCTTCGCCAAGCCTCGCTTTGCCGACGGCAGCTGGTGGCAGGACTACGATCCGATCCAGATCGGCCATAACGTCGACCGCTGGCGTGACTACACCGAGGCGAACGGCTGGCAAGCGACCTTTCTCAACCAGCACGACGTCTACGGCCTGATCGAGCATTTCGGCGGCGATGCGGCGTTCGAAACGAAGCTCGACGCGCTGTTCAACGCGCCTTCGACGTTGCCCGACAATGCGCCGCCCGACATCTCCGGCCTCGTCGGCCAGTATGCGCACGGCAACGAGCCGAACCATCACGTCGCCTATCTCTACGCCTATTGCGGTGCGCCCGCGAAGGCGCAGGCGATGGTCCGCCGTCTGCTGACCGAGATGTACAAGAACGATCCCGACGGGGTGATCGGCAACGACGACTGCGGCCAGATGAGCGCGTGGTTCATCCTCTCGGCGCTCGGCTTCTACCCGGTCGATCCGGTGAGCGCGGTCTACGTCTTCGGCTCGCCGCTGTTCGACGTGGCCGAGGTGAAGGTCGGCGAGGGCAAGACGCTGACCGTGCGAGCGGAGGGCAATGCGCCCGACCGGCCCTACGTCCAGTCGGTGCGCTGGAACGGCGCGCCGTGGAGCAGGAACTGGATCGCGCACGCCGACCTGATCGGCGGCGGCGAGCTGGTGTTCGAAATGGGCGCCGAACCCTCGCAATTCGGCACGGCAAAGGAGGATCGCCCGCCTTCTTTCGGCGCGACCCCTGCGTGATTGCGGCAGGACAAGCCGTTGAAACTGTACGAAAAGACAAGAACGGAGTTCTCGTGATACCTCTCGCCAGCCAGTTGCCATACGCGATCCGCCTCCTTGCAAGGCAGGGAGGGGTCTCGCGATGAGCGGTTCTGCGACCCGCCGCGATGGTGCGCGGCTGTTTGCCGGTGTCGAACTCGGTGGCACCAAGTGCATCTGCACGCTGGCTTCCGGGCCCGACGATATCCGCGACCAACGCACGATCCCGACGACCGCTCCCGATGAAACTCTGCCGGCGATCAAGGCCGTGCTCGAGGGCTGGGCGCAGGAACACGGGTTCGAGGGGCTCGGCGTGGCGGCTTTCGGTCCGCTGCAGCTCGACCCGAACGACGACGGCTACGGCCGCGTGCGCGCGACGAACAAGCTGCACTGGGAAGGCGCCGACGTGCTCGGCCCGCTGCGGTCCGCCTTCGCCGTCCCAATCGGGATCGACACCGACGTCAACGGCGCCGCGCTGGCCGAAATCCGCTGGGGCAGCGGGCGCGGCTTCGACGATTTCGCCTATGTGACTGTCGGCACGGGTGTCGGCGCGGGGCTTGTCGTGCACGGGCGCCCGACCCGCGGGTTCAGCCACAGCGAGATCGGCCACATCCGTGTGCCGCGCCTGCCCGGAGACGACCAGCCCAGCGTATGCAGCTTCCACGACGATTGCGTCGAAGGCCTCGCCTCGGGCACCGCGATCAAGGCCCGGCTCGGCGGGCGCGCGATTTCCGGCATTTCGTCCGACGATCCGGTGTGGGAGCCGATCGTGCATTGCCTCGCCACGATGCTCCACGCGCTCGCCTGCAGCGCGGGTCCGATGCGGATCGCCATGGGCGGCGGTGTGCTGGCTGGCCAGCCGCAACTCCTCCCCCGGATCAACGCGGCGCTGGAGGAAAGTCTCGCCGGCTACATGCCGCTTCCCGGCGACGGTGCCTACGTCATCGCACCGCAACTCGGCACACTGGCCGGCCCGCTCGGCGCCATCGCGCTGGCCATGGATGCGGTCGAAAGCGTGCCGGGCCGCGCCTGAGCCGAAAGGCAGATTGCGATTGGGCTGGGCGCTCCGCCACCTGGTCCGTTGGCCGTGAGCCTCTCTGAGCTCTCGAACCGCCGACGAATTTAGCTTCGACCGCCTCCACCGCCACAACCAAGTCCTTGCGCGAGCGGCTTCCGTCCGGCGGAAGTCGTGCGGTTTCGTGCTGCGCGCTGCGCCGCGCGCGAGAGGTGCGTGCGCGACGAGACGTTCTGAATTTCAAGACGTTGCATTGAGTTTCAATTTGCAAGGGACAATGCGGCGCCCTGTCCTCCGCGCATCGGAAGGGCAATCGGAGATCGTCGCGCCGAAACCGCCCGGATCACAGGCCGGGAAAGTCAGAGCGAGGAAGACCGCGATGGTACTTGCATTGACGAACTCACTCCGCTGATTTAATCAGTCGGCATAAGCAGCGGACAGCTGTCGCATGGAGGGAGAGAAAATGGCCTGGACTAGCAATTGTAGCAAATGGGCGATTGCGGTTTCGATTGTCGTGGCGGGACCGGCCTTTGCGCAAGATTCGGTTACCGCGGACAGTGAGGCCATCGAGGAGCCGGCCGATGCCGATTCCGACAACACCCTTGAGACCATCGTCGTCACCGCCCAGAGGCGCGAGGCCAGCGTGCAGGACACCTCGGCCGCTATCTCCGCTTTCTCCGGCGAGTCGCTCGCCGAAAACCGGGTGCTGAGTTTCGAGGATCTCGCCGGGCAGGCAACCTCGCTGTCGTTCACCGCGCTCTCGCCGCTCGACCAGGAATTCAACATTCGCGGGATCACCAACACCCGCCTGGATTCCCCTTCGGCGGACCAGTCGGTGGGAATCTTTTCCGACGACGTTTACGTCGGCCGGTCGGGGCTGTTCAATTTCGATCTCTACGATATCGACCGGGTCGAAGTGGTGAGAGGCCCGCAGGGCGTCTTGCTGGGAAAGAACGTGGTCGGCGGTGCGATCAGCATCTACAGCGCCCGGCCGGAGCGCAATTTCGGCGGCAGCCTCACCGCGTCCTACGGCAATTACGACGAGAAGCTGGTGCGAGGCCACATCACCGGCCCGCTGAGCGACAGCTTCGCCGCCCGGCTCGCGTTCCAGGTGCGTAATCGCGACGGCTTCAACCACGACATTGCTCACGACATCGACCTCGACAATGTCGACAGCGTCCAGATGCGCGGCCAGATCGCTTACGAGCCGGTGGATTCGGATTTCTCGGCGGTCCTGATCGCCGACTACACCAACGACGATTCGAACGGCTTTCATACGGCCGTGGTCGATGGCCCCGCGCCGGGCTCGGGGCCGTGGAGCGTAGCCCGCGCGCAGGTTGCCGCGCAGCGGCCCGGGGGCTTGTCCATCCGCGAGAGCCTGCCCGACTATCAGACCTACAAGGGCGACCTGAATCCGACGCCGCAGCAGCTCCACCGCGAGGCGTTCGGGCTGGCGCTCAACATGTCGTACGATCTCGACTTCGCCACGCTGACCAGCATCACCGGTTACCGCGATGGCAAGGCGTTCAGCGTTTACGACCAGACCGGCATCGGACCGAGCAACAATTTCGGGGTGAGCGTGCCGCTGCTGTTCCGCTCCCCGGTGCGCGAAGCGGAGAAGATCAGCCAGTTCACGCAGGAAATCCGGCTCGTGTCCCCCGAAGCCGAGGAAAGCGGCTTCGACTGGATCCTGGGAGGTTATTTCCAGCGCGACGAGGTGAGCAAGGACGACATCATCTCGTTCGAGATCCTCATTCCCGCGATCCCGACGCTGAACGGGCAATCCGCCTGGTTCAACGACGGGACGAACAAGTCCTATGCCATCTTCGGCCAGTTGGGATACCGCTTCAGCGAGCAGCTCCGGATCGTCGGCGGGCTTCGCTATTCGCGGGACGAGAAGAGCGGCACGGTTCGCGGCCTCGCGCTGGAGACCGGCGACAAGTTCAACCCCGCCGATCCCGTGCCCTCTTCGCCGCTCGCCCCCACCTATGTGGAAGGCGGCGGCTATACCACGGGCTACTCGGATAGCTGGGAGGAACTGACGCCGCAGATCACCGCTGAATTCCAGCCCAATCCCGACATCCTGCTGTACGCGACCTATTCGACCGGTTTCAAAGGCGGCGGGTTCGAGGACGACCCGGCAAATCCCCAGGCAGCGCAAAGCAGCTACGACCCCGAAACAGTCGACAATTACGAGATCGGCGGAAAGTTCGAATTCTTCGACAACCGCGCCCGGCTCAATCTTGCCGCCTTCTCGATGCGCTACAAGGACCTGCAGGTCACGCAGACGTCCGACGTCTGCCTTTGCAACATTACCGACAACGCAGCCGACGCGAAAATCCGCGGGATCGAGGCGGAGGTGCAGGTCATTCCCTTGCCCGGACTTTCGCTGAGCGGCGGGCTGACGCTGCTCGACACCGAATATATCGAGTTCACCGATTCGGTGGGCAACGTCAACGACGGGAAGTTCCTGCAACGCACGCCTCGATACCAGTATAACCTGTCGGCCGGCTACACGACCGATATCGGCGACTGGGTCGACGGGTTCTCCGCCAGCATCAGCTACAACCATCAGGGCCGGCTGAGCTGGAATCCGGAGGCTTCCGCGAACGAGCCCGGCTACGGCCTGCTCGGCGGCCGCATTTCGATCAGCCCCACGCCCGATCTGACCTTCTCGCTATGGGGCCGCAATCTCACGGACGAGCTGTACCGCGCCAACGTCATCGCATTCTTCGGCGACGAGGCTTCGCGGCTGGGCGCGCCGCGGACCTATGGCGCCGAGGTCTCGGTGCGCTTCTGACGGTTAGTCCGACGGCGCGCGCGCGGACGAATGCGGCGCGCCCATACCTCACCGCCTCCGGCCCGCGACATGCTTCGCGGGCCATTTTTTCAGGCGTCGGTCGTCTGCCCTTTCGGGCGCGTGTAAGTGAGATCCTCCGGCGCCTTGCGGCCCATGACCATGTCCGGATGGTCCGAATCGAACAGGCCGAGACACCATCCCTGCGCCGAGGGTGCGTCGCGGTTCCAGTCGAACACCGCCTGGCGGTGCGCGATCCGCCATTCGCCCGCGCGCTTCTCGAACCGGTCGAAGGCTCGGGCGCCGGTCAGCGTGTCGTAGTCCTGCCCGTCCTTCGCGAAGCGCGCGAAGGTGAGGATGTAGCTTTCCACCCAGGCTGTTTCGGCGCCCTCGAGCTCGATATGCACGTTGCCGATGAAGTGCTGCATCACCGGCTGGTTGATGCGCATCCGTTCGGCCGCTTGCTTGAGATAGGGCACCGCCGGCCCATTGTAGGCGGGGCCGTGGATCTCGTGCGCGTCTTCCCAGTAACAGCTCAACAGCAGCGCCTCGTCCCCGCGGTCGATCCCGCGCGCGTAGCGCATGATGCAGTCGTGGATGTCCTGCCGGGCGAGCAATGTTTCGACGGTGTTGGCATGGGCCATGTCAGCGTTTCCCTTCCGGGTTGGAGAGGCCGCGGGCCATAGATGCCTTCAGCGTCGCCGGATCGCGCGCCAGGAATGCGCGGACGGAAATCGCGTGGGGATCGGTGTCGTGCTCGTCGATAGCGTGCTCGACCGCGACGATCCCGGCCTTGCCGATGTCTCGCGGCGAGGATTTCTCCTGCCAGGTGACGTGCCGGGCCATGCGCGTGTCGACCGATCCCACGATCAGCGCATGCAGGCTTATGCCCTGCGCCGCCAACTCGGGGCGGAGGCAATCGCTTGCGGCGCGCATCGCGAACTTCGAAGGGCTGTAGCCGCCCATGGACGGCACCGCGACTATCCCGCCGGCGGAAAGCACGTTGACTATGGCGCCGCCGCCGTTGGCTTTGATCACCGGAGCAAAGGCGCGGATCATCCGCACCGGCCCGATGTAATTCACCTCCATCGTCTCGCGCATCGCCTCCTCGTCCGGGGCCGAGAGCAGAGTGGTGCCGAGGTGGAACACGCCTGCGTTGTTCACCAGCAGGTTCACATCGGGGCAGGCTTCGGCGGCTTGAGTGACCTGCCCGATATCGCTCACGTCGAGTTGAACGGCGAACAGCCTATCGTCGCCGGCCGCAGCGTCCTGAGCGTCGGCGAGCTTGCGCGCGGCGACATAGACCTTGCGCGCCCCGTGCTCGAGCAGTTCTTCGACGAAACCCTCGCCGATGCCGCGATTTCCCCCGGTCACCAGCGCGGTGCAGCCTGCGATCTTCATGCTCTCTCTCCGAATGCGTCGCTGTAGAAATCCGCGAAGGCGGCCTCGCCGCCATCGAACCCGCGCGGGTCGGGGAGGGCGGCGAGATCGTCCAGTTGTTCCGGGTGGAACGGCGCGGCGCGGCTTTCCATTGCCTTTGCCGCGCGGACATGGCCGCCCCCCGCAACCCAGATTTCTCCGGTCCGGTCGCAATGCTCGCTGGCCAGCCAGGCGCAGATGTCCGCCGCGCCATCGGGCGCCATGCGCGGGTCGGGCGGCTTTCCTGGCCGCGAGGTCATGTTCGTCGCGGCGTAGGGCGCGAGCACGTTGACCCGGACGGGCCCGCGCCGCAGCTCGTCGGCAAGGCTCAGAGCGTAGGCGGTCAGCGCCCCCTTGGACGCGGCGTAGGCGCTGCGCCCCCGCACCCCGTGGAGCCCCCCGGTGGAGGACACGAAGACCACACGTCCGGCCGGCGAGCGCTTCAGATGCGGGAGGGCTGCCTCGATCAATCCGGTGTTGGCGAAGAAGTTTGTCGCCATGACCTGCCTCAGATCGGTCTCGCCGTCTCCAACCTTTACCGCGGGTCCGCTGATGCCGGCATTGAGCACGAGCGCATCGAGCCTGCCCCAGCGATCGATTGCGGCCTGGACGATCTCCTCGGGGCCCCGCTCGGCGTCGACCGCGTGATCATCGGTCGCCCCGTCGCCTCCTGCTGCCTCGATGACCTGGAGCACGGCGTCGGCCGAGAAGGGCCGGTCCGGATGTCGACGATTGTTTACCAGGACCCGGGCGCCGGCGACCGCGATGCTCGTCGCGAAGGCCGCGCCCAGCCCGTTTCCCGCCCCGGTGACGATCGCCGATCTCTTTTCCATCCCGGTAGGCTAGCCAGGTCGGTTCGATAATGAAAGTGAAATTCAGGCGCTGCTTTCGCTTATCTCGAACGACACGTCTTCCGGCCTGATCGGAGCGCGGCAGCACGAACAGATCACCTGTGGATCGAGCGGTTTGCCGCATGCCTTGTGAAACAGCACCACCGGCGCCCCTTCGGGCGAGGCATAGTAGCGGTCGCCCCAGATCATCAGCATCAGCAGGACCGGATAGTATTCCACCCCCTTGCGCGTCAGGCGGTACTGCGTACGTGACGGAGCGCTGGGGTCCGAACGCTGGCGGATCACGCCGATCGATTCGAGCCAGCGGAGCCGCTCGGAAAGAATGTTGGTCGCGATCGCCGTGTCCTGGCGGATATCGTCGTAGCGATTGATGTTGGTGAAGATCGACCGCATGATCAGGCTGGCCCAGCGATCCCCCATCAACTGGGCCGCCTCGTCCATCAGCGATGTCGCGGACTGGGAAGAATTGCGCTGCTGCCGCCGGCGGCTGTAGACCGGCGCCATCAGGCCCACGCCGGGCCCTTCCTTCCAGTCGACCTGAAACGCGTCGATCGTCTCACCGCAACTGCCGCAAGCCGGTTCGGGCACGAAGGCGGCGCCGCAGGGTTCGTGGGTGAGCGTGACCGCGATCTTTCCGGATCGCGCCCATCCGGTTTCCCAGCGCAGCATCATCAGCGACGTCCAATAGACATCGCGCCCCTTGTCGGTCAGCACGTATTCGAACCTGGGCGGCGCATCGCAGTATCTGCGCGTCTCGAACAGGCCGGCGCCGACCAGCTTCTTCAGCCGATCGCTCAGCAACGCTTTCAGCAAACCGGTCCGCTGGCGGAAGCCGTCGAAGCGGCGCTCCCCCAGCCAGCTCGCCTCGAGAATCAGCAGCGTCGGCGTGTCGCCGACCACTTCGAGGCTGCGCCAGATCGAGCAGGTGCGGATGAGGGTCGGGGCGTTCATTCGGCACTGCGCCTAGCATGCTTCGCGGCGAGAAAGAACAGCGCCGCGCCAATTGCATATCCGAACGGAGCGACGATCGCCATGGCGCTGCGAATGCCGTCGCCGCCGGGAAACACGGTGTCGGCCAGCGCCGCCGTCACGCTCGGACCCAGGCCGATGCCCACGGCGTTGATCACGAAAACGTAAACCGCCGCGATCGTTGCGCGCATCCCGTTGGGCGCGATTTCCTGGAGAACGCTGGGCGCAGCGCTCACGACTGCGGCGGCGGCGGTGAAGAAGGCGACGAACAGCAGCCCCGCGCCCCATATCGTCGGCACCAGCGGGAAAGCGACGGCCGGGATCGTCGCGATCGCCACCGCCCAACCGCAGAAGCGCATCCGCGCCGCCGGTACGCCGCCGCCGATCCGGTCCATCGCCACGCCGCCGCCGACCATCCCGATCAGGCCGCCAGCTATCAGCAGGGAACCCGCGATGTATCCGGTCGTCGACAGTTCCGTACCAAAGCCGCGCATATACATCGCGGGCAGCCAGTTCACCGTGCCGAGCACGGACAGGTTGACCGCCGCAACGCCGCCGAAGACCGACCAGTAGAACCCGGCCTTGCGGCGCAGCTCCGCACGCACGTCCGCGAAAGGCACGACGATGCCCGTGCGCTCGGCATGACCGGGATCCGGGATGAAGAGAAACGCGAGCGCGATCAGCAATCCGGGAAGCCCGGCCACGATGAAAGCGAACTGCCAGGGGCGGACCGCCCCGAACAGCGGCAGCACCATGCTGTCAGCCTGCGCCACGAGGGCGACGACGCCTCCGCCGATCATGAAAGCCAGGCCGGCCCCCGTCGCGCTGCCAAGGCCGAAAATGCCCATCGCCAGGCCGAGCCGACGGCGGGGAAACCGGTCGGCAATGATGGAATAGGCCGCGGGCGACAGCACTGCCTCGCCCACCCCCACGCCCATCCGGGCGACGAACAGCCCGGCAAAGCTGGACGCCTGACCGCAGGCGACGGTCGCCACGCTCCACGCCGCGATACCCGCCGCGACCGCGCGGGTGCGGTGGACGCGGTCGATCAACCGCCCGATCGGGATCGATGCGAGGGTGAAGAATATCGCAAAGCTCAACCCCTGGATCAGACTGATCTGCGTATCGGAGATCTGCAGGTCGGCCTTGATCTGATCGACCAGCAGGCCGACGATCATCCGGTCGATGAAGGAGCAGATATAGGCGACGAAAAGCGCCGCCAGCGTCAACCAGGCGGCCGGCGTGGTCCGCACGGGGCGGACCGCCGGCATTGCGATTTCAGAAATCGCCTTCGACCCCCATCGCCTCCAGCAGTTCGGCGCGATCGTAATATTCGCGCCATTCCTTGACCTTGTCGCCTTCGATCACGAGCACGCCCACGACCGGAACCCTGCCCTCGTTACCCTTGAAGGTGAATTCGTCCCAACGCTCGATGAACACGGTGTCGCCCGTGACCGCCCAATTGCGGACGTTGAGATGCATGTGGGTCGCGTTGTCGACCAGGAATTTCATCCGCGGCCGAATGGCCTCGCGGCCCTCGATCGGATCGATCATCATGGAATGGAGCACGCCGTCTTCGGTGAACATTTCGGCGATCGCGTCGGCGTCGCGCGCCTCCCAGGCCGCGATCATTTTCTTGACCACGGCGATGTTGTGTTCGGCATCGCTTTCCATTGCGCTCTCCTGGTTCCCGGAATGATGTTCGGCTGGCGGGGTGGCATGCGTCGCGGTCTGGGAAGCCAGCGCGAGCGCCGACAAGATCAGGCTGTAGGACATGGGCCCTCCCGGTTGAGTATCGTTATGCAAGCCATGCATGCCGCGCGTGGATGCTTTCGTCAAGCGAGGGTTGCCGGTCCGACGACTAAACTTGCAAAACAATACCGATTGGCGTTACCTTCGCCCGCAAACCTCTTCACCGCGATTGAATCGAGTGTCCCATGCGCATTGAGAAACTACCCCCGGTCAAAACCAGTCTTCGGCCGTCGAATCATCCCTATCTCAACGGGGCATGGACGCCGCAACACGAGGAAGTGAACGCCTACGACCTCGAGGTGATCGAGGGGGAAATCCCCGCCGATATCGACGGCATTTACCTGCGCAACACCGAAAATCCCGTCCACGAGCCGATCGGCCGCCACCATCCGTTCGATGGCGACGGGATGATCCACCAGATCGCGTTCTCGCAAGGCCGCGCGACCTATCGCAACCGCTTCGTGCGCACCCGCTGCTTCGAGGCGGAACAGAGCGCGGGCGGGGCGCTCTGGGGCGGGCTCGCCGATCCGCCGGGTGTCTCTAAGCGGCCCGGCTACGGCGCGCACGGCGGCATCAAGGACGCCGCATCGACCGACGTGATCGTGCACGCCGGGAAGGCTCTCGCGACCTTCTATCAGTGCGGGGAGGGGTATCTGCTCGACCCCGAAACGCTGGAGAACGAGGGTATCGCTTCCTGGGTGCCGATCGACGGCATATCGGCGCATCCCAAGGTGGACGAGGCGACGGGGGAGCTGATGTTCTTCAACTACAGCAAACACGCGCCCTACATGCATTACGGCGTGGTCGACGCCGACGGGAAGCTCGCCACTTACGTGCCGATCGAATTGCCCGGCCCACGCCTGCCGCACGACATGACGTTTTCCGAGAACTGGTCGATTCTCAACGATTTACCGGTCTTCTGGGATGCGGAACTCTTGAAGCACAAAAACCTGCACGTCGTGCGGCTGCACCAGGGCGTGCCTTCGCGCTTCGCGCTGGTGCCGCGTCACGGCTCGCCGGAGGATATCCGCTGGTTCGAGGCCGCGCCGACCTACGTCCTGCACTGGCTGAACGCTTACGAGGAAGGCGACGAAGTCATCGTCGACGGGTATTTTCAGGAGCAGCCGACGCCGCGGCCCGAAGGTTTCGAGGAGCACGGCGAATATGCCCACATGATGGCCTTCCTCGACGGCCACTCGCTGGCCACGAAACTGCACCGCTGGCGCTTCAATCTCGCCGACGGGACCACGCGCGAGGAACGTCTGGACGACCGCACGGTCGAATTCGGGATGATCAACCAGAAATTCGCCGGCCGCAAATACCGCTATGCCTATTCCACCCTGGCGAAACCGGGATGGTTCCTGTTCGAAGGCTTCGTGAAGCACGATCTGGAAACGGGCGAGGCGGTCGAGCTGAAACTGGAGCCCGGGCGCTACGCCTCGGAAGCTCCCTTCGCACCGCGCGTGGGCGCGACGGACGAGGACGACGGCTATCTCGTCAGCTTCATCATCGATGAAAACCGCGGCACGTCGGAATGCGTGCTGATCGATTGCAAGCGCTTCGACGAAGGGCCGGTATGCCGCATCGCCCTGCCGCACAAGCTGTCGAGCGGAACCCATACCCACTGGGTCGACACCGAAACACTGGACAAGGCCAAGGCGCGCCGCCGCGAGGCGCTGGCCGCCTAGGGCCAAAACCCAAGGCCTGCCTCACTTGTCGAGCCGGTCGAGCACCATGGCGCGCAGTTCGCCGCGAACCACCTTGTTCATCGGGTTGCGGGGCAGCTTGTCGACGATGACGAGGCGCTCGGGCCTCTTGTAGATCGCCACGTCGCGCGCCGCGAGCCAGTCGGTGACGTCGGACAGCTCGGGGCGGGCGCCCTCGGCCGGCACCACCGCCACCGCGATGCGTTCGCCCAGACTCTCGTCGGGAATGCCCACTGTCGCCGCCTCGGCAGCGATCGGCAGGCCCGTCAGCAGATCGTCGATTTCCGCGGGCGAGATGTTGATGCCGCCGCGCACAATGATTTCCTTTGACCGCCCGACGAAGCGATAGAAACGGTCGTCCTCGTCGGCGATCTCGAACAGGTCGCCCGTGCGGAAAAGCCCGCCCTCGTCGAACGCGGCTTCGGTCAGTTCGGGCGACCGCCAGTATTCGCTGAAGACGCTCGCGCCGCCGAGCCGCAATTCGCCCGGACGGCCCGGCTCGACGATCTCCTCGCCGGTCTCGGGATCGACGAGTTTCGATGTCGAAACCTCGTGGCTGCGCGCGTCCCATTGCTGTCCTTGCGCCCCGAAACGCGGGAAATACCGCGCACGGTTGCCGTAGTCGGGGACCGACGCGGCGCTGGAAAACAGACCCGCGCCTTCATTAGACCCGAAGACGTTGGTGATCTCGATGCCGCGCCGCGCCCATCCTTCGATAAGCCAGGGCGAGAGCGGGGCCGACCCCGACGAAACGGTGTGGAGCGAGGAGATATCCACCCCGTCGAGGATCTGCGGCTGCTTCAGCAGCGCGGTCAGGACCGCGGGCGGGGCGATGGTATAGCTCACCCGATCCAGTTCGATCTGCTTCAGGAACACGCCGAGATCGAAAGGGTGATGCAGCACGAGTTTGGTCGCGAGCAGCAGCCAGGGCATGACGAGGCCCCCGATCGAGCCGATGTTGACCAGCGGAAAGGGATTGAGCAGCACGTCGCCCGCCTGCGCGCCGGTGCCGTCGGCGACCACCTCGGCATTGAGCACCCAGTGATTGTGATCGCGCGGAACGCCCTTGGGCCGCGATTCGGTGCCGCTCGTCCAGCAGATCGTCAGGACCTCGCCCCCCGCCACCGGAAAGGCGGCGACATGGTCGTGCGTGAGGCGGGGATCGGCAGCGTCCACCTCCGCGCGAAAATCGTCTCGGCCGTCGCCGAAGACCAGGAGCTCCGGGCCGTCCTCGGCCTCGCTGATGGCCCGGCCCTGCGCCGCGTGGTCGAAACCGCCGAAGCGGTCCGTCGTGACGAAGAACCGGGGCCGCACGCGTTCGACGATGAAGTCCAGCTCGTGCGCGCGATAGGGCATCGCCACCGGGGAGAGGATCGCGCCGACGCGCGCGCAGGCGAGAAACAGCAGGACGGCGTCGACCGTGTTCGGCAGTTGCGCAAGCACGACGTCGTCCTTGGCGAGACCCCGGCCGAGCATTGCGCTCGCCAGCCTGTCGATACGCGCGTCGAGTTCGTTCCAGCTCAGCCGCTCGGGCGTCCGTCCGTCGAGCGAGGCGCGGTTGTGCGGATCGACCAGCGCCTCCGCGTCGCCGCCGCCGGCGACGGCGCGGCGTGTCATGGCGTCGACGCTTTCGCCGCGCCACCAGCCGCGCCGCTCGTAGTCGCGCACCCGCTCGGTGGGGGTCAGAAACATCGGCCTCTCCTCGGCATATTTACTTTCATAAAGATACTGACATCATCGGACAGATTGGCTAGGAGGTCAATTCGGGACGGGAGCGATCGATGACGCGGGTGATTCAATGGGCGACGGGATCGATGGGACGCACCGCGCTCCGCCGCGTGATCGATGCCGAAAAGCTCGAACTGGTCGGAACCTACGTTTACGGTTCGCAGAAGGCCGGTGTCGATGCGGGCGCCTTGGCCAAGCGGGCGAAAACCGGTATTCTCGCGACCGGCGATCGCGCCGAAATCCTGGCGCTGGATGCCGACGTCGTCCTGCATTGCCCGCGGATCACCTCGCCCTACGAGGCGCTGGTCGATGATGTCGAAGCCATTCTGGAATCGGGCAAGAACGTGGTCTCGATCGCCGGCTTTCACTGGCCTGCGGCCCAAGGGCACGATTATACAAGTCGGCTGAGCGCCGCTGCGATAAGGGGCGGGGCGACCCTGGCCGGGGTCGGGGTGAGCCCGGGCGTGGTGATCGAGCGGCTGGCTTTGGCGGCAAGCGCGATGAGTCATGAGCTGACCCGCCTTTCGGTGTTCGAGACGGTCGACGCTTCGGCGATGACGAGCCCCGAATTCGTGTTCGGCCTGATGGGGCTCGACAGCGATCCTGCCGAGCGCGATATCCGCGACGGCCCCCTGGCCGAGCTTTACGGGGCGCTGTTTTCCGAAGTTCTCCACTTCTTCGCCGCCGAGATCGGCGGAGCCGTGACCGATGTACGGCCCGGCCACCGGCTGACGCTGGCGGAGAACGAAATCGAAATCGCCGCCGGCCGCATCCGCCCCGGCCATGTGGCCGCGACCGAGTGGCGCTGGACCGCGACGACCGATGTCGGCCCCGAACTGCTGCTTTCGATCCTGTGGACCGCCGACCCATCCCTGCACGGCGATGAGCGGGCCGGGCACTGGACCATCCGGCTCGACGGACGGCCGACCATCCGAATGTCGCTCGATATCGACGAACCCGATCCCGCCAAGCCGCCCAGCCGGGCATTGACCGATGCGACCGTGGCGGTGGCGATCAACGCGATCCCCCATGTCGTCGCCGCGCCGCCCGGGCTGTTCGCGTTCCATCCGCCCGCCGCGTGGAGGCCGGCATGAAGGTCTTCATCCATGACGCGGTGCGCACGCCGCGCGGCAAGTCCCGGCCCGACGGAGCGCTGGCCGGAGAAACGCCGCATGGCCTGATCGCCCACCTCGTCGGCGCGCTGGACGGACGGGGAAGGGACCCCAGGCGGATCGACCAGATGACGCTCGGCTGCGTCGGTCAGGTCGGCGCACAGGGCGGCGGCGTCGCGATGGTCGCGAAGATGGCCGCGCAGCTGCCGGACGCGTGCGTGGTCCACACGCTGAACAATTTCTGCGCCTCGGGACTTTCGGCGATCGGCCTGGCCGCCAACGCGATCGTCGCCGGCCAGGCCGAACGTATCCTCGCCGGCGGGGTCGAGATGATGAGCCGCGTGCCCTTCATGGCCGATCGCGCGGACTATTACACCGACCGAAACTTCCCCGCCGCGCGGCGCTACATCCCGGTCGGTCTCGCCGCGGATCTGCTCGCGCAGGACGAGTCGATCGGGCGCGCGGCGATGGACGAGGCGGCGGAACGCTCGCAGCGTCTCGCAGCGGAAGCGGAAGATGTGCCCGCGTTCAACGCGAGCCGGATCGCCACCGCCGGGCTCGATCGGGAGGAGCCTCTGCGCCCCACGACGATCGAAGCGCTCGGGGCGCTGCCGCCCGCCTTCACCGCGTGGGGAAAGGAATATGCCGAAGCGATCGAGCGCCCGGCGGTGCATAGTCACACCGTCGCGCATGCTCCGCCGATGGTCGACGGCGCGGCGCTCGCGCTGTTGTCGGGCGAGAGCGCGGGCGCTCGAGCACGCATCGTGGCCTATGCCGAGGCCGGAGGCGATCCACGCGCTTCGCTGACGGCGGGGCTGGCGGCGATGGACAAGGTGCTCGCACGCGCCGGCCTGACGCTGGACAACATCGACCGGATCGAGTTCATGGAAGCGTTCGCGGTGACCATCGCGAAGTTTCTGCGCGACTGGCCGGTCGATCCGCGCCGCGTCAACGTGTCCGGCGGACACCTGGCCAAAGGCCATCCGATGGGCGCGACCGGCGCGATCCTGACCTCGACGCTTCTCGACCTGCTTGACCAGGCGGAAGGTTCGCTCGGCCTGGTCGTATGCACCGGCGCGCAAGGCGTGGGCGCGGCGATGATCGTGGAAAGGATCGCATGACGAGGGCCATTCTCGACCGTCTGCGGCTACCGGTGGTGGCGGCGCCCATGTTTCTGGTGACCGGACCGGACATGGTGATCGCCGCGGCCCGCGCCGGCATCGTCGGCGCCTTCCCTACGCCCAATTGCCGCACGGTCGACGAACTGGACGGCTGGATGTCGCGCATCGCGGCCGAAACCGCGGATGCGCCGGGCTTGTGGGCGGCGAACCTCGTCACACATTCGTCCAATCCGCGCCTGGCCGACGATCTGGCGCTGGTCGCGAAACACCGGCCGCCGCTCGTCATCACCGCGCTCGGCAGTCCGGCCCCGGCCATCGAGGTGGTCCATTCCTACGGGGGGCTCGTGCTCGCCGACGTCGTCGACGAGAAGCTCGCGCGCAAGGCCGCCGCGGTCGGGGCGGACGGACTGGTGGCGGTGGCGAGCGGGGCAGGCGGACATACCGGCAGCCTGTCGCCCTTCGCCTTCGTCAGCGTGCTGCGCGAATTCTTCGACGGCATCGTCTGCGTCGGGGGTGCGATCGCCGACGGAGCGGGCGTGGCCGGCGCCGTCGCGGCGGGGGCGGACCTGGTCTATGTCGGCACGCGTTTCCTCGCCGCCGAAGAAAGCATGGCCGATCCGGACTACAAGCGGATGGTGGTCGACTCGCGCGCCGAGGATCTGATCGTCAGCCCGGCGATCACCGGCACCGCGGCGAGCTGGCTCAGGCCCTCGCTGGTGAAAGCGGGATACGATCTCGCCGATCTCGGTGCCCCGGCCGCGCGCGACTACGGCGGCGACCCGGCGAAGAAATGGCGCGACCTATGGGCTGCCGGGCAAGGCCTGCACGCAGTCGGCAGAACGGAGCCGTTGGCGGATATCGTCGACACGCTGGAAGCCGGCTGGAACGCCGCGCGAGAGCGCCTGCACACATTCGGGAGATCCCAATGACGCCGCAAGAAATCGAACGCTTCGCCGAGCATTTCGTCGACACCGTCCAGCGCGGCGATGCCGAAGCCATGCGCGCCTGCTACGCTCCGGACGGGGTGATCTGGCACAATACCGACGGCAAGGAGCAGTCGCTGGACGAGAACGTCAAGGTGCTGAAATGGTTCGTCGAGACCCTGCCGGACCGCAAGTACACCGTGCAGCGGCGCGAGGTGATCCCGAACGGGTTCGTCCAGCAGCACGTCCTCTCCGCCACGCTGCCCAACGGGGCGCCGTGGAAGATGGACGCCTGCGTCGTCGTCAGCATGGAAAACGGCAAGATCAAGCGGCTCGACGAATATATCGACAGCGCGGCCGGTGCGAAGCTGCGCGAATTCGGCCGCTAGTCGCGCAGCTTCGCGCTCAGGTCCGCTTTGGGAACCACGGCACGAATCCCGAAGTGCGCTTCACGTAATCGGCATAGTCGGGCTTGGTCCGGGCCATCTTGCCTTCGACCGTCGGCGCGCCCGACCATTTCATCAGCGTCCAGGTCAGCAGGACGGGACCGATCACGCTCCACGCGCCGGTCGCGGTCTCGGCGGCGACCAGCCAGATGCCCCACCACGCGCACGCGTCCCCGAAGTAGTTCGGGTGGCGCGTATAGCGCCATAGCCCGCGATCCATCACCTTGCCCTGGTTGGCCGGGTCGCGCTTGAAGCGCACGAGCTGAAGGTCGCCGATCGTCTCGAACAGGGTGCCGAACAGGCTGAGACAGGCGCCGAGGAGCGCCAGGATGCCGAGCGGGGGCACCGCGTCGACCTGGCCGATCTGCGCGGGAAGGCTCACGATGAAGAGCAGCGGCGCCTGGGTCGCGAAGACCAGCAGGGCGCTCGCCTTGGCGAACGACCAGCCGCGCCGTTCCTGCGCCTTGCCCAGCAGGGCGACATAGCGCCGGTCGGACCCATGATCGCGCCATCGCCAGAGCATGTAGCCGCCCAGCCGCAGGCCCCAGACGGCGGTAAGCCCGAGCAGCAGCAGTTTGCGCTGGGGATCGCCGGTGGCGAAGGCGTAGCTGCTCAGCGCCATCACCACCATGCCGAAGGCCCAGAAGCTGTCCACCGGGGTTACGTCGCGCGTGCGCAGGCACACCAGCCACAAGATGACGAAACAGGCGACGAGTATCGCCGCGTCGATCGCCAGAACGCTCCAGACCGACATGCAAAATCCCCCTGCTGGTTAAACCGCGCGCACGCCTGCCGGCGGATCGTCCGCAAACAGGGCGTCGACGTCGGCCGTGCGGTTATCGAGCACTGCCCGCCGGTTGATGGTGCCCTTGTCCGAAATCTCGTTGCGGTCGGCGCTCGGCGGCGAGGAGAAGAGCCTGACCCGCTTGATCGTCGCCGATCCGCCGCGCTGCTGCGTATTGAAGGTGCGCAGCCTGTCGGCGACCTGATCGAGCGTGGCGCCCGCCTTCGGCCATGCCAGCAAGCCCAGATAGGGGCGATTGTCGTCGGCCAGGACGAGCTCGGCAATCTCCTCGCTCAGCGCCTTGAGCAATTTTTCGCGCAACTGACCGCCATAGACCCAGGCGCCGTTGGCGAGCTTGAACTCCTCCGCCATCCGGCCCGCGAAGGCGAGGCCCTGCGCCGGGTCCGCGCGATCGTGAAACACGACCATGTCGCCGGTGCGGTAAAAGCCTTCATCGTCGAACGCTTCCCGGGTTTTCTCGGGATCGTCGAGATAACCCTTCATGAGCATCGGGCCGCGCAACCGCGCTTCGTAGCGGTCGCCTGAGGGAACCAGCTTCATCTCCACCCCGGGACCCGGCAGGCCGATGCCGACCTTGTCGGTCTCGAAATGAATGGCGCAGCATCCCGAGACGGTCTCCGTCATGCCGTAGCCGGTGGTCATGTGGATGCGGTGCCCGGTGGCCGCGACCGCGTGGCGTTGCAGCCTGTCGAGGATATGCTGCGGCAGGCCGGCCCCGCCATAGAGCATGAGACGCATCTTCTCGAAGAAGGTGTCGCGCAGCGCCGGGTCCTCGTCCATCGCCTCGACCAGCATGGCATAGCCGAGCGGAACGTTGTTGAAATACGGCACGCTCACGTCGCGCAGATTGGCGATGCTGGTATCGAACAAGCCTGGTGCGGGCTTGCCGGAATCGATGTGCAGCGTGCCGCCCTGGACGAGGCCGGCGCGCAACACGCTGGCACCGGCGGCGTGGTGCCAGGGAAGCCAGTCGAGCATGACATCGTCCCAACCCGCCGCGCGGCCGATCAGCCCGATGCCCTGCGCAGTGTTCGCGGCCAGCGCCGAAAGCGACTGCTCGACCACCTTGGGCAAGCCGGTCGAGCCCGAGGTCATCATGTACTGTGCGCTCGCCTGCGGATCGATCGCATCGATCGCGTCGTCGACCGCACCGGTCGGCTGGACCGCGAAGACCTCCGCGAGCGACGCTGCGCCATCGCCGAACGGGGCCGGATAGCAGGCGATCACTTTCGCCTCGCTGCCGATGTCCTCGAGAGCCCTGGCATAGGCTTCACGCGAGTCGCAGAAAATGGCCGCGGGGCCGACCTTGTCGAAGACGTGCCGCAGCCGGGCGTGATCGCCGCCCGCCAGCCCGTAAGCCGGGCTGATCGGGCACAGCACCCTGCCGGTTGCGAAGGCGGCGAAGCTGAGCGCGGCCACCGCCACGCTGTTTTCCGCCATGATTACCAGCACGCCGCCACGCGGCAGGTTGTCGAGCAGCCATTGCGACGCCGCGCGCACTTGCGCGGCGAGTTCGGCAAAGGATGTGTATTCCCACGCGCCGTCGCCGTTCCGCTCCGCCAAGGCGGACGTTTCGCCCATGCGCCGGGCGGTAGCGAGGAAGGCGCGGGCGAGATTGGCGTCGATCGGTTCGAACGCCTGCCGGCTTTTCAGCCGGATGGTGCCGTCCGGATCTTCGCGCAGGTCGAGATCGACCGGGAGGAACTCCGCGTGCCGGAACGGCGCCTGCCGCCAGTCTTCGCCGACGGCGGCGATCATTGCGCGGGCCGTCCGACCAGCTCCTTCACCTGTTCGGACCAGCCCTTGCCGGCTTTCTGGCTGTCGATCGTGCCGCGATCGACATAGTCGCGCCACGCGCTGATCTTGTCGCCGCGAAACTCGATGACGCCGGCATAGGGCGCGGCGATGTCGATGCCGTCTTTCGTGGTGTATTCGTCCACCCCTTCCACGAACAGGCGGTCGCCGCTCTCGCAGTGGTGGAAGATGCGCCAGCGGACCTCGCCGATGTTCGCACCGAACTGTTCGACAAAGGCGCGCGCTTCGGCCTTGCCGCGCGCGGGCGGAGCGATCGCGGCGGCATAGTGCCATACCACGTCATCGGTCATGGCGGCGAAGACGGCCTCGACATCCTTGCGCTTCCACGCATCGATGACGGACTGGAACTGTTCCATACGGGTCATTCGGCGGCTCCTTGCAAAGGCCGGTATCGGGAGGGAAAGCAGCGCTGCCAGCGCCAGCAGGTTGCGGCGCGCGATCATGCCGCTTCGGCGGTTTCGACCACAAAACTCGCGGTGGTGGTGGTCGAACCGCCGATGTTGAGCGTCTGCACGCGGCGCGCGCCTTCGACCTGGTAGTCGCCCGCGCTGCCGGTGACCTGCTTGTGCGCATCGAGCAGCATGCGCACGCCGGTCGCGCCGACCGGATGGCCGAGCCCGATCAGGCCGCCCGAGGGGTTGATCGGCAGCTGGCCGCCCAGTTCGATCGTGCCGTCTTCGATCGCCTTCCAGCTTTCGCCCGGCGCGGTCAGCCCGAGATGGTCGATCGCCATGTATTCGGTCATGGCGAAGCAATCGTGCGTCTCCACCGCGTCGATGGCGTCGAGGTCGACGCCCGCCCGCTCGCGCGCGTCGAGAATGGCGCGGCGGACCTGCGGGAAAACATAGGCTTCGCCCTCGCTGGCGCGGACTTTGGCGCGGTAGGATATCGGCGCGGAGCGGTGGCCCCAGCCGGCGATCCTGGACAGGCTCGAAACCGGAACTCCACGGCGCTCAGCCCATTCGGCCGCCCATTCGTCTGATGCGAGAAAGACGACCGCGGCGCCGTCGGTCACCTGGCCGCAATCCATCTTGCGGGTGCGGCCTTCCACCACCGGGTTGGCCTCGTCGCACGCGGTGAAGCTCTTGTCGGTGAATTGCCATCCGCGGGTCTGCGCGTTGGGATTGCGGCGCGCATTGCCGAAATTGATCTCGGAAATGCGCATCAGATGGCGGTAGTCGATACCGAAGCGGCGATCGTATTCCTCGGAAAGATCGCTGAAGGCGCGGGGCCAGGGAAAGACCGCGTCCTGCAACTCGTGACCCTGCCAGATCGCCGCGCCCAGATTTTCCGCTGCCTGCTGCCCGGGCACGTTGCGCATCAACTCGATGCCGAGCACGCAGGCGGTGTCGTAGCGGCCGGCCTCGATCTCGGCCGTGGCGGCCAGTATCGCCATCGATCCGCTGGCGCAGGCCGCCTCGTGCCGGGAGGTGGGCAGGCCGTCGAGTTCGGGATGCACTTGTCCGAAGAAGCCGCCCAGCAAGCCCTGGCCGGCGAACATGTCGGCGACGAAATTGCCCACATGGCCGCACTGTATGTCACCCGGCTCGAGCCCGGTTTCCGCCAGCCCTTCGGCCAGCGCCTCCGCGAAACCGTCGGCGAGTTCCTTGCCCTCGCGCGCCCAGTTGCGCGAGAAATCACTTTGCCAGCCGCCGATTATCGTGACCAATCTACCGCCCTCTCACAACTTGCCTCTTCATAGGTTCGATTATGAAAGTTGTCGAGCACGATTTTGCGATCGACGGGGGCGCACGGCTGCGACCTCGCCGTCGTTCTCGATCAGCAGGGCGGCACCACCCCGCTCATCCGAACATTCCCTTGCGCGGTCCGAGGTAGCCGAACAGGTAGGCGGCGACCTTGCGCATCTGGATCTCCTCGGCGCCTTCGGTGATGCGGTAGCGGCGGTGGTGGCGATAGATGTGCTCGAACGGCTTGTGGCGGGAATAGCCGATGCCGCCGTGGACTTGCATCGCGCGGTCGGCCGCCTCGCACACCAGCCGGTTCGCCCAGTAGTTGCACATCGAGACCTTGTCCGAGAGTTCGCGCTCGATCGCCTTGTGCGGCAGGCGGTCCATTTCCCACGCGGTCTTGTAGATCAGCAGGCGCAGCATTTCGCATTGCGTCGCGAGCTCGACCAACGGAAACTGGATCGCCTGGTTCTTCGCCAGCTCCTCGCCGAACGGCTTGCGGGTGCGGGCGTAGCGCACGCTTTCCTCGATGCAGTAGGTCGCCGCGCCGAGGCTGCTCGCGGCCTGGCGGATACGGTTCTGGTGGACGAAGCTCTGCGCCAGCGCGAGCCCGCGGCCTTCCTCGCCGAGCAGCGCTTCATCGGGCACCCAGACGTTCTTGAGCGACAGCCGCGGATGGTCGGTGGGCATGTTGAAGGTCCACATCCACTCCTCGATCTCGAGCCCCTCGGTGGGGTTGGGGACGAGCAGGCAGGTGATCCCCTTCGCCTCGCCATCCTCCCCGCCGGTCCGGGCGAACACCGCGCAGTGGGTGGCGACGTGCATCCCGGTGATCCACATCTTCTCGCCGTCGATCCGCCAACCGGACGCCCCGTTGCGCGTCTCGCGCACGGCGCGGGTCTCCATATGGGTCGCGTCGGAGCCATGGTCGGGCTCGGTCAGCCCGAAGGCGACGCGGCGCTGCCGCTCGAAGCCGCCGGTGATGAATTCCTTCTTCTGCGCCTCGGTCCCGAACTCCTCGAACATCGCGACGAAGGGGAAATTGCCCACGATCGAGTGTTCGTTCTGCAAATCGTTGTGCAGGCCGAGGCCGCGCTGCGCGAAGCGGTCGCGGATCACCGCCATCCACAGGTTCGATCCGTCCTTGCCGCCGTATTTCCCGGGTGCGGAGAAGCGCCAGTGGCCCGCGGCGTCGGCGCGCCGGGTCGCTTCGCGCAGCAGCTCCTCCCACTCGCGGCGCGGCAGGCCGCCCGCGTCCCAGTCGGTGCGCGCGTGCTCGCGGCGGTGGTCGAAGAAGCGCACGTTGTCGCCCTCCGCGACCAGCGGTTCGATCTCCGCTTCGATGAAGCGCTCGAGCTCGGCGTAGTAGTCCTCCAGCTGCTGCGGCACGGTGAAATCCATCGGCTCTTTTCCCTCCAATCGATCAGTACCCGGCGAGATTGCCATTGCCGCGCAGCTCGTAGCTGAACGTGGTCTCCCGGCAGGGTAGCATGCCCGGGTCCCGGTCCGGGAACGCCGACTTGACTGCGTAACGCGAAAGCTGGCGGCTTTGAAAGCCGATGGCTTGGAGAATCGCGATCGGTGCTTCACGGTGCCGGCGATGGCGGACCCGCGCTTCCCCGATGCGACGCTCGATCCGGGCGACCGCAAGCCCGACAGGTGCACGAGCGATCTCGCCGCGTCGGACGAAGGGCTCGCCGAGGCGATCCTCGATGCGGCGCGAGGGGCAGGGTTGGCGGCGAGGTCGGTCGACGCCCTCGAAGGGCTGTCTGGCGGGGCGAGCAAGGAGACCTGGGCCTTCGACCTGACGCTCGGCGATGGCGAACGCCGCCGCCTGGTTCTGCGGCGGCAACCGCCCGGACGCCGCTTCTCCACGCAGGGCCTCGCGAGCGTCGCCGCCGAAGCCGACATCGTGCGGATGGCCGCCGGATTGGGCGTGCCCGTTCCCGATGTGCCGTTCAAGATGCCCGCCGGATCGCCGGGTGGCGACGGCTACGCGATGGAGCGCGTCGATGGCGAAACGGTGGGCGTGCGGGTGCTGAAGCTGCCCGAACTCGCCCAGACGCGCGCGGGAATGGCGCGGTGCTGCGGCGAAATCCTCGCCCGCCTTCATTCGGCGACCGGCTACGATGTCCTCGGCCTCAAGCGGCAGGGCGCGCGCGAAGCGCTCGATGCGCTCGAGCAGCGTCATCGCGAAACCCGGCAGGATCGCCCGGTGTTCGAATTTGCGCTCCGCTGGCTCAGGGACAACATGCGCGAGAGCGGCGATCATGCGCTGCTGCATGGCGATTTTCGCACCGGCAACCTGGTCGTCGGGCCCGAGGGCATTCGGGCGGTGCTCGACTGGGAGCTCGCGCATATCGGCCCACCGGCGTACGATCTGGCATGGCTCTGCGTCACGAGTTGGCGCTTCCAGCATCCCGAGCTGCCGGTGGGCGGCTTCGGCAGGCGCGAGGATCTGATCGCGGGTTACGAGGCGGCGGGCGGCGCACCGATCGACCCGGCCGAACTCCACGCCTGGGAGGTGTTCCAGACGATGAACTGGGGCGTGATGTGCGCGGGCGCAGCGAAGGCGTTCCTCGAAGGCAACCGATCCGTGGAGGGGGGCGTGATCGCAAGGCGCGCCTCGGAGACCGAATTCGACCTGATGCGCCTGCTCGTTCCCGAGCATGATGCCTGGCGCGAGGCCCGACATGCAGGATAGCCCATCGCCCGACTTGCTGATCGCGCAGGTCCGGGAGGCGCTCGAGCAGGGCCTCGCGCCGGGCTTCGCGCAAAAGGTCGCAGCGAACGCGCTGGGAATCGCCTTGCGCGAGATCGCTCTCGCACCGGCGAGCACCGCGCGCGAATTCGACCGGCTCGATGCGCTGGTCGGGTCCCAGGGCGACCTCCGCGATCGCAACCACCGCCTGGCCGAGGCGATACGCGACGGTTCGTTCGAGTCGAATCGCCCGGAGCTGGTGGACCACCTGATCCGGACGGCTATCGACAAGCTCGAAGTCGACCAGCCCACCTATCCCGCCTACGCGCAGTGGAAGGCGCCGCGATAAGTCGAGACGCAGGTCAGGCGCTCGGATTGGCTGGCAGGATTCGGACGGCGAAAACCGCGCGGCCTTGCCCCTGTCGCAGGCGGATGGCCAAGCCGATTGCGCGGCCGAGCGCAATCCTTTAAGCCTAAAATAACAGGAGGCGCTTCATGCGGATTGCGTGTCTC
>CAMPIA010000003.1 GCA_946886175.1 uncultured Altererythrobacter sp. | reverse complement strand
CCGGTGATTGCCAGAAAAGGGACACGAGGTTCCGGATGGCAACAGGAAAAATCACAAAAAATCGATAGATGTGCTCGAGGCTGGCAGCTCAAGCCAGTTCCTTTGGGACACTGATCTCAAAGGTTTTGGTGCCAAGATCACTCCTTCAGGAAGTATCTCTTACGTCCTTCAATTCAGGATGGGAGGGCGCGAGACAATCGCACGGCGCTATACGATCGACGCACATGGGTCGCCGATCGGCTCGCCGAGCACGAGCGCTGGATTTTCGCATGCGGGGCACTCGACGCGGTGGCCGTCCTGCCTGTTCGCCCATACCCGACCATCGACGCCGTGGCATCGAACTTGTTGCCCCCACCATAGTGAAGCCAATCCCCCGCCTAAATCCCGGAACAACCTTACGTTTTCGCCAGACATGGTCGAGCACAAGGCTTTAGGACAGGTGCGATTGGCGTGTGCCGCTCGGCGACCGGCGACGATTAGGAGTGCCCAGGCCCCAGTGAGGAACTCCATTTTGCCGCCGCAGGACAGAACCTACGGAAGCTCAGATCCCGATGCCGGCGCAGGTCGTGCTTGCTGAGCAGGGCAATCGCGCTCGCCCCCAGCATGGGTCGACGACGCGCTTATCCGAAAGCTAAATTCTTCAACAGTGTCGGCCAGATCGAGCCGTTCACGGCGACGCGGGTAACAATGTCCGCTTCTTCGGCTCAGCCGCTATGAAGCAGTCGGACAGCTTCCGGCCCCAAAGTAGCCAAGTCGCTCGTCGCGAAAGTTTACGGCCCGCATTATGCGCTGATTTTCGTCGGCCCGCTTTCAATATGTGCTGCGGGCGACATCCTGGCTAAGTGGCTCTCTTAGTGACGTCTGCAATCAAGGCGCCTAGGGTTTCATTGAACGAACCAGCGGACCTGCGGGTCACAGCAAGAGGCGTCGCATCAAGTAATGCTCATTCGTCGGGCCGGGTCCGTGGTCGGGATTATTCTGATCCCTCTGGCGCTACTTGGTGTTCAGATCCTGATCGATCGCGAGTTCGACGACAACCGCAGGTTGCGCGCGACGGTCGAGGCCTCGGTAGAGACCCGGGCGGCACTGGCTGACCTGCTTGTGCTCCATCTCGACGCTGAAACGGGCGTGCGCGGCTACGTACTGACGGGCAATGACGAGTTTCTCCAGCCGTACGAAACCGCGATGCAGCAGCGCGAAGGGCTGTTCGACAGATTGCACACGGCGGTGCGGGGCGATGAGCAATCGATGCGCGAGCTGACCCGGCTCAAGGAGACGTCCAACCGAAAGATTGCGCTCGCTCGCGAGAGCATCGAGGATATGCAGGCGAACATGCCGGAGGCAGCGCGAGCAAGGATCGCATCCGGTGTCGGCAAGCGCGTCATGGATACGGTTCGGCAAGAAATAGCTGCGCTCGACGCGGTTCAGGCGGCCCGTCTCGAGGGGGTTACCCAGCACGGGCAGGGACTGCGGGCCAATCTCGAATTCACGATTACGATGCTGCTGATCGGCATCGCACTACTGCTGGCAGGAGCGGCTGCGCTGATCGGACGGACCAGTCGCGAGCGCCAGCAGGCCCTGGGCCGCGCAAACCGGATGGCCGCGCGCCAGGCGGCAATGTTTGACGGCGCAGTCGACGGCATGTTGCTGCTCGATGATACCGGAAACATTCGCGGCGCAAATCCCAGCATCTTCCGAATGTTCGGCTATCGCGAAGAAGAACTGCTGGGCCGCCACAACACCGAGTTGATGGCCAATCCCTTCGACCTGAAGACCAGCCGCGCATGGCTCGAAACGGTCGGCTCTGCCGGCGAGCACGGCGCGGGTCAGCGGCAGGAATTCAAAGGCCTGCGAGCCGATGGTTCCACGTTCGAAACCGAAGTCGCGATCAGCCTCGTTCCGGACCAGGGCGAACGGCGCTACGTCGCGGCTGTTCGCGACATCACCGACTTCAAACATGCCGAGGCGATGAAGAATGAGTTCGTCTCAACCGTCAGCCACGAATTGCGTACGCCGTTGACCTCGATCGGCGGATCGCTGGGACTGCTCGCATCGGGCGCGGTGGGCAAGCTCAACGAAAAGGCCGATCGCCTGGTCGCGATCGCGCACAGCAATTGCGAGAGGTTGATCCGACTGATCAACGACATCCTCGACATCGAGAAAATCGAGGCGGGCAAGATGTATTTCGCCCACGAAGAGCTGGATATCTGCCGCCTCGTCGTGCGAATGACCGCTGCCAACGCTTCGTATGCCGATGGGCGCGGCGTTGCCCTTGCGACCGACGGTTGCGACAAGACCATACTTGTGCGCGGCGACGCGGACAGGCTCGAACAGGCGCTGACCAACCTGGTCTCCAACGCGATCAAGTACTCCCCCCATGGAAGCACGGTCGAGGTCGCCGCATTCACCGAAGGCAAATGGGTTGTAATCGAAGTGCGCGATCGCGGTGCCGGCGTCCCAATTGCCTTCCGGGAACGGATATTCGGCAAGTTCGCCATGGCCGACGGCTCGGACAGTCGGCAGCGCGGCGGAACTGGTCTCGGTCTATCGATTGCGCGCGAAATCGCCGAACGGCACGGCGGATCGATCGACTTTCACGATCGGGTCGGTGGCGGCACGGTGTTCTGCCTGAGGATGCCGATCCTCACGCCCGACCAGGTGGAATCAAAAGGTGGGCGCGGGCTTCCCTTGGTGCTGCATGTCGATGACGACCGCGACTGCCTGAGCGTCACCCGAAGCGCGTTCGACCAAGTTGCAAGGATCGTATCCGTAGCGAGCATCGAGGCAGCGCGCGAAGTCATCGCGAGCCAGCCACTGGCTGGCGCAATCATCGATGTTGGCCTGCGTGATGACGACGGCACGGAACTGATCCCGCTTCTACGCGCGCAGGACGAGAGCATCCCGATAGTGCTTTTCAGCGCCATCGACGACCAGCACGCCGATGCGTCTGCCGATGCCGTGCTCATCAAGAGCCGGTCGACGATTCAGGATCTGGTCGCGACGTTGAGGACTCTGCTGCATGAAAAAGGAGGAGGCCGGGCATGATACGGGTTCTCTATGTCGACGACGAGGCGGACATCCGCGAGATCGTGGAACTTGCGCTGGGGCTCGATCCCGAGCTCGAAGTCCGGACTTCTGCGTCGGGTCGCGAGGCGCTGGCCGTGCTGGCCGAATGGCCTGCGGATATCGCGTTGCTCGACGTGACGATGCCGGAAATGGACGGGCCGACTCTGCTCGAACGCATGCGCGAAATTCCGGCGTTGCGCGATCTGCCGGTCGCGTTCGTAACGGCCCGTGCGCAGCGATCGGAACTGCAGACTTTCGCCACGCTGGACGCGAAAGGCGTGATAGCCAAACCCTTTGACCCCGTCTCGCTCGCGAGCCAGGTGCGGGCTCTTCTTCCGTGACTGCGCTCGATGCGCATCTCGCGGCGCTTTCGGCACGGTTCGGGCAACGCGCGGCAGCGGATCGTGCGGCGCTGGCTCAAGCGCTGGCGGCCGGGGATTTCATTGCCGTCCGCGACATCTCGCACAAGCTGGCTGGCCTGGCCGGCATGCTCGGGCATCCCGAGGTGACAGACGCCGCGCTCGCACTCGAAATGGCGGCGGAAGAGGGGCGCGACCTCGAATCCCCGGCCGCCGTACTCGATGGCATGCTGGAAGCCTGCGGGCAGTTCCCGAGCTAGCTCGTCTTGAACCCCTTGCGGGTCATCGTGCCCCAGCCCTGGTGCTTGCGCAGAAACTGCCACCAGCCTTGCAAGCGCCACAGATTCGAAATCTGCCGATAACCGAAGTTCTCGATCACCGCGATAAAAGCCAGCACCGCTATTTCGCGTGCGCGGGTAAATCGCCGCAGCTGAATCTCCTCGAGCACCAGCGTCGCCATCGACACGAACACTCCCAGTGTGAACGTCACCGCGAGAAAGCCGAGGAGCCACGACAGCGCGAGCAGGCC
Source organism: uncultured Altererythrobacter sp. (assembly GCA_946886175.1). Next base: position 22,239 of record CAMPIA010000003.1, on the reverse strand, counting down.
CAGAGCCCACAGCAACGGAACCAGGAGATACCCGATAATCTCTACGAGCGGGCCGACGACGTCGACCAGGAGGATCTGCCCGAAGCCGATCATTCCGATCCGGCCATAGCACGGGTTGAGCGCCATCGCCTTGTGCTTGGCGAAGCATTCGAGCGCTCCGCGCTGCCAACGGGCGCGCTGGCGCGAAAGCACCCGCACGTCGTCGGGACATTCAGTCCAGCAGACCGGTTCGGCGATGAATTCAATGCGGTAGTCGATCCGCTCGTCTCGCAGATGGCGATGGAGCTTGAGCACCAGTTCCATATCCTCGCCGACGGTGCCGTGGCTGTAGCCGCCGACCTCGACCACCCTGCGCCGGTCGAAGAGCCCGAAAGCGCCCGAGATCACCGTCAATGCCTGCATCTTGCCGAGTGCGAGCCGCGCCATGAGGAAGGCGCGCAAGTATTCCATGATTTGCACCAGCGCGAGGAAATTGGTCGGGAGATGGATTTCGACAATGCGCCCGGCGTCGACCTTGCAGCCGTTCGCGATCCGGATCGTGCCGCCTGCCGCAACGGTGAGGTGCGGCTCGTCAATGAACGGGCGAACCACGCGTAGCAGCGCATCGGCTTCGAGAATGGAGTCGGCGTCGATCGCGCAGAACAGGTCCGCCCGGCAGCAGTTGATTCCGGCATTGAGTGCATCGGCCTTGCCGCCGTTTTCCTTGTCGATGACGATCAGGCGCGGAATGTCGGGCGAGGCGTAGAAGCCGCGTATCGGCGCATGCGCGACGGCGTGGTCGACATAGCGTGATACACGGCGCAGACCGAATTCGGTTCTCAGGGTTTCGAGCGTTCCATCTCGGGAGCCGTCGTTGATCACGATGACCTCGAAATCCGGGTATTGCAGCGCGAGCAGCGAACGAACGCTTTCGACGATCGTAAGGTCTTCGTTGAATGCCGGCGCGAGCACCGCGATCGAGGGCGCCTGTTCCGAGTAGCGACGCCATAACGTCGCGCTTCGCGTCACCGGCGGGCGCGTGGCCAGCGCATATCCGGCGTAGGCGAGCTGAACGATGTAAAAGCCCGTCTGCAGCAGTCCGGTAGCGATGACGATCAAAGCGATCGTCTCGGCAGCCTGCACCATCCACGCCTCGGCACCGGGCAGGAATGGCATGCTCATGTACGACCCGCTTCGGCCAGCATGATGCGTGCCGCCTCACTCGCCAACGCATCGCGCGACTCTGCGCGGGCCTGCATCATTTCCATGCCTGCTGGTCCGAGCTTCAGAAGCGCCTGCCCCGAGTTGAAGCGCACACGCCAGTCGGAGTCGTCAAGCAGAGCTCCGAGCTTGTCGGTCATTTCGACCATGCGCGCATTCGCGGCCGCTTCGGCCGCCGCCGCACGCACGATCGTGTCCTCGCTGTCGAGCCCGTCGCCGATCGCGATCCTGGCAGCGGGATGCGCGGTACGCCCCAGCGCGCGCAGTACGCGCGCGTGACGGGTTGGGTTCGACCAAGCTTCCTGAGCGACATATGCGAGCAGTTGAGCATGTGCATAGCCGAGCGAGGCGAGTGCATCGATCGCTGCCAGCTTCGTCTCTTCTTCAGCTGTACTGTCGAAAATCAACGCTTCGATTGCCGCTGGATCGCGATCGGCGAGGTCGCGCATCAGCGATACGAGCAACAGCGAGTGTTCCTCGCTGCCTGGCCGAAGCTTGCGAACGATTTCCGCAGGCGCGGGACCTTCCTCGTGACGCGCGAGCGCAAGTGCGGCGCCAAGACGCACATCTGGATTGCGATCGTCGAGCGCGCGCACGGCCTCGTGCGCATAGCCCGGGAAATGCGCGAGCGTTTCTGCGGCTGCAAGCCGGTCCTGAGCGGCCCGAGCACGCAACCGGCGTATCAGAAGCCGCGGAATCCCGAGACTCTCGCTAGCACGCAGCATCGCTTCGCGATCCGAACCGCGCGTGAGTTCGGCGAGCTCGATCGTCAGGTCCATAGCGACCTGCCCTTCCAGTCGCCCAAGGCGCTGCGCCGGCGCCGCGCCGCCCATCAGCAGCGGTGCGAGCCTGCGACGCGCGTCGATCCGCCTTCGATCTGTGATCTGCGCGATTCCCCGCGCCGCGATTAACGCGACCAGCGCGATTGCGCCTGCAAGACAGAGCAGGACCGACGCATTCCAGAGAGTGACGAGCGCAACCAAGGGCCGCTAGAACCCGACCTTGATACCGAGCCGCCCCTCGGTCCGGTCCAGGTCGTCCTCGCGCCGATCGTGCGATAACCCTCCGACCAGAGAGATCTGGTCCGAAACCGGGAATTCGACGCCCCCGAACAACGAGGTGGTGTCGGTCGCGACGCCCAGATCGGTGTCTGGCCCATAGCCGATCCCGGCGTGGATGCGTGTGCGGTCGCTCGGCATGTAGTCCAGTCGGGCGAGGCCGCCTGGCTGGATCGAACGACCATCGACCACCGTCCCTGTAGCTCGCAAGGTTCCCGACATGCGACCTCCCGCGAAATAGCGGGTCAGCTGCGGCGAGATCGTGATGACGTCCTGCAAGGGAAATTCTTCATAACGCAAGTCGACGCCAAGCACGGTCGCGCTTCCGCCGCTTCCGAAGCGTTGGTCAACTCCTCCGCTCACACCCCATTTCGGGCGAAAGTCTGCGCCAGGTGTCGCGGAAGCACCCAGGCGCACCCAGGTATCGCGCGAAACATGGCGGGTTGCCCCGGCGGCCAGTTCGATGTCGTCGAGCCCGAAGCGGCGATAGTAGGCGCCGCGGACATCGATCGTGGTCTGCGCATCGGTCGGAACCGCTGTGGCGACCGCGAACTCGCGCCAGCCCTGCCGATTTCCGGAGAGATCGGCGAGCGCGCCTTCGAGGATCACGAAGCTGCTCTGCGCACCCGCTTCCGATACGCGCGCCTGAGCAACGCGGTCGAGCCCATCCTGCGCGTCGCGATACTCTGGCGCTGCGGCCAGCACCGCGCGAAAGTCCGCTTCCGCATCATCAAGCTCGCCGAGCGCGAGCCGGGCAAAAGCGAGTTGCAGGCGGGCATCGAGATCTTCGGGATGAGCGACGACCCATGGTTCAAGCAGTGCCGCAGCCCGTGCTGGGTTGCCCGATTGGCGGGCGGCCACGGCTTCCTCGTAGGGCCGTCCCTCCTGTGCCGCGATCGGCGCGGCAGTAACGACTGCGACCGCAAGAAAAAGTGGCGCACCCCGTGATTTCATTCGGAATCCTTCAGCAATCGCGCCAGCCGCGCGAGCAGTTCCTCGGGCATGAACGGCTTTAGGAGGTAGTCGTTCGCGCCGAGCTCGAGCGCGCTTACGATGTCCTTCTCGCCCCTGCGCGCGGTGAGCATGATCACGGGTGTGCGCGCACGTCTGTCCGACGCTCGTATCCGGCGCAGAACCTCGAAACCGTCGTGAACCGGCATCATCGCGTCCAACACCACGGCATCGGGCGCCGAATCTTCCAGACGAGCTAGAGCTTCGCGGCCATCGCGTGCGATCACCGGGCGATAATTGCGAGCAGCGAGGCGATATTCGAGCAGCTCGGTCAGGAGCGGCTCGTCATCGGCGACCAGAATTGTTTTCATTGCCTCCGCCTGTTGCCCTGCGGACGAAGTAGCATCAACCCCGAGTGGTTAAGTTCGCCTTACGACGAAGCGCCTCGGAGACGCGGTCTGAGGACGGGCCAGATCGTCGGCTTTCCATCGGTTACCTGAGTAAGCAGACCTTCCGCTACCGGCCCGATTGCGGTCGTGAGTTCTGGTCGCTTAATGCGCCGAGAAGCATTTGACGGCATCAGGCCGTGATCGATGGCGCGAAGGATCCAGAATAACCTGCAATTCTATTTAACCGAGCGGCTTATCAGCTGGGGCACGTTCTTCTGACAGATCGAATGATAGCGCCGGAGCGCATTTTGACGCTCCCTTGCTAGGGCTTCGATGCTGCTCTCCAACTGCTGAAGGTTTCCAGCGCATCTGGCAGGACCTCCGGTTCACAAAGGCGCTCAGGATGAACACCCGGGAATCCATTCGCGACGACACGATCCGCTACGCCCTGATCCAGAACGGCTCAGTGATCGAACGAACGGGATTGGCAACGACGTCACCAGCTGGGCGCTATGCGCTCGAGAGCGATTTTGCCGAGCTGTTTGTCCCGGGTTTGAGCGCGGAAGCACTGGAAGCCAGAATAGCCGCTTGGCAGAGAACCCATTTGAACGCAGGCGCTCTCGCACGTATCGCAATCGTGCGGCGTGGGGCTGCGGCCGGCGGGGATCACCAGTTGGTTACGTTCCCGAACGGAGAGAAGCGGCGGATGTCCGCAGGGCCAAGTTCAGATCTCTTCAGGGCAGTGATCGAGGTCTTCGCTCCGACATTTCTCGCCAAGTCTGGCGTGTTCACCCTCAGCGAAAGTGGCAACAAGGTTGTCGCCGGAGACGACGAACTCGCCCGAGCAATCGGGCTTACCCGGCCGTCAGGAGTTTGCCAAACATTGTTCTAGTCGACTTGGGCCCTGCCCATCCACTGCTCGTGTTCGTGGAAGTTGTTCACTCCGACGGTCCGGTCAATGAAGCGCGCAAGAGGGCACTGCTCCAGATCGCCGAACAAGCAGGTTTCTCTCCGAAGAATGTTGCGTTCGTGACCGCCTTCCTCGATCGCGGCTCCGCTACCTTTCGGAAGACCGTGAGCAGCCTCGCCTGGGGCAGCTACGCTTGGTTTGCCTCCGAACCAGATAATCTGATCACGCTGAGTTCTGGATCCGGGGATATAGAGGGCGGCTGAGCCAAGTATCTGAAAGAGCTGCGCCATCCACTGCCGTCCTTTGATTACCGCACGAGAGCATTTCGTGCCCGGCTATTCTCGCGGGTGAGGGCGGTTTGAAGCTTGCAAGGCGGGTCTGAATGGGCCGGTAGCTGCCATTCCGGTTTCACTGCGGCTATATCAGAAAACGGACATTTTGGGTTGACGCAGCAGCAACTAAGCCGAGTTGCCCGACATCCAGTCCGTACTCACCGTTCGATTACATTGTCCGACATCGGCGCCAGCTTGGCTAGGAAGCGGTTTTGGGCGGCGAAGGGGACGTTCTCTTCGCGCATGGCCTGTTGCAGGTTTTCGACCAGCGCGTTCATGTCGGACATGCGCAGGCCCATGTCCTTGTGCGCCGCGACCATGTCGCGGCCGGTATAGTCGCAGCCGGCGTCGAGGATGTAGCAGAACTGTTCGAACAGGGTGCGCTTGAGGCGGACCATGTCGTGCGCAACGAAGATTTCGGAGATGCGCGGGTCGGCCTCGCTCGTGTTCACCGTGCGGTCGACGATGCGGCGGATGCCGTCCTGGCCGCCGAAGGCTTCGGCCATGCTCGTGCCGTCGAACGGCTTCGCGCCCGCATTGGCATTGCTCTGCTCGTAGGGGTCGACCGGAAATTCGCCGGTCGCGGGATCGCGCTCGCGTTCCTCTACGCCGAATTCCTTGTCCCAGTCGATGTCCTCGGCCGGTGTCTGTTGCAGCAGGAGCAGGGCGGTGGCGGTGGCAATGAACATCTCAGCAGGTCCCTCAGAATGCGACTTGCGCGGACAGGAAGGCGCCGCGCTGGTCTTCGAACGTGGCGATCGAGCCGAGATCAGCATAGGCGGCGGTCAAGGTCAGGTTGTCGGTTACCGCGTAAGCCGCGAACACGTCGAGCCAGTTATCCTCTCCGAGCCCGAGATTGTCGGGCTTTGTGCGAAATTCCGCGCCGACGACGAAGCGGCGCGAGAACTGGTAAGCGACCGATCCTTCAAACTGGAGCGAATAGCCCTGCCCCGCCGCGCTGCCGAAGCCGAGCAAGCCGTTCTGGTTGGCCTCGGTCAGCCGCGCGGTGGCGTTCACCAGCACGCTCTGCGCGAGCAACAGCTTGGTCGCGCTCAGCGTGAAGTCCGTGCCTTCCTCGTCGGCCGCGCCGACCGCGCGGGCGACCGCGCCATCAAGCGAGCGCTTGTGCTGCACGCCGACGCTCACTTGCGGCACCAGCGGATCGCCGTAAACCAGATCGCCGAACAGCCGCACTTTCGCGCCGAACACGTCCTGGTTGAGCGTGTAGCCCTGCCCGATGCCGAGTCCGGCGCCGACATCGCGGGTGTCGAAATTCTGTCGTGCGTAGGACAGCTCGACCCGGTTCAGCACGCCGACAGAGACGCCATGGCTTTGCCATCCGTAATCCGGCAATTCGATAATCGTCACATGACCCGACACGCCGATGCCGCTTTCGGTGGCGCGTCCGGCGATCGTCGACCAGGCGGCGATACCGCCACCGCTCGCCCCTTCGATCGTGGAGACGCCGTTGGTAAGCACGAGCTTGTCGCCCGCGAACCATTCGATGTCCTTCGCATGCGCATCCTGCGCGGACGCCATGATAAGGAGGCTGGTGCCGATTGTCGCCGCCATTCGCATGGACAGGCCCAATAGCCGACTATGGTTAAATCGCTTCTAACGCGGCGAGCCAACAATCTTAACGCCCCGCCCCTATGGCGCCCCGATGCACTTGCGTAATTCCTGTTTCGCGCTGGCCGCGTTGCTGGGCTTCGTCGGCTTCGCGGTCCACGCTGCTTCCGGCGCATCGCTGCGGGTGCAAGTGGTCGACCAGCGCGGAGTGCCCGTGCGCGATGCGGTGGTCGAACTTGATGCGGCCGGCGGCGGATCGGGTGCCATCAGGTTCCCGTGGCGGATGGCGGTGGCGCAAAAGGATCTGCAATTCGTTCCTGGAACACTGGTCGTGGCCAAGGGCAGCACGGTCGCCTTCCCCAATCTCGACCGAATTCGGCATTCCATCTACAGCTTTTCCAAGCCTGCGCGCTTCACGATCGATCTCTACGGACGCGATCAGACACGCACCCGGAGCTTTCCCATCGCCGGAACGGTGGCGCTGGGCTGCAATATCCATGACGGCATGCGCGGCTATATCCGGATCGTGGAGACGCCGTTTGCGGGCAAGACCGATCACAACGGTTACGTTACGCTGAATTCGCTTCCCACCGGCCCGGCGAAGCTCATCGTCTGGCATCCGCGCCTGCGCGCGCCGGCGAACGAGACGACGCAGGCCGTGACCGTGGCCGGCGGCAACAGGTCGCGCAAGCTATCGGTGCAGTTGCGATGACCGGCACGCTCGCGAACATGGACAAGCTGCGCTTCGGTTCGTTAAAGGTGCGGATCACCGTGCTCTATGCGGGCCTGTTCGCGGCAGTCCTTGCCGTCATCGTGGTGATTGCGGGCAACGAACTCGACCGGTTCGCAGAAGCGAACGCCACACGCGACCTCCAGGCCAATGCGCGGGTATTCGACGAATTGCTCGACTTGCGCGCGCGGCAGATGCGCGGTTCGGCTGATGTCCTCGCTCGCGATTTCGGATTTCGCGAAGCGGTCGCCACCCAAGACGGGGCCACAATCGACAGCGCGCTCGCCAGTCTCAAGTCCCGATCCAAGACCGATGCGGCCTTCGTCGTGGGTTTGGACGGAACGCTGCTTGCCTCCGGCGACGCACGCATCCCTTCGGCCGAGGCGCTATGGTATCCGCTCGACGAAGGGCGCGAGAAGGGGATCATCCGCGTCGGCGACCGGCTGGCGCTTGCCGCCGCATCGCCGGTCGAGGCGCCCGACCTGATCGGCTGGCTGATGCTCGCGCAGCCGCTCGACCGGGCCGAGCTCGAGCGGCTGGCGCAGCTCGCCGCCATCGACGTGCAGGCCAAGGTCGCATCGGCCGATCGCCTGCCCATCTGGATGAAGCAAGCGCGCCAGGGCGAGGTGTTCGAACGGGAATCGGACGAACGTTTTCTCTACCAGCTGACCGCGATCCCCGCGCTCGAGGACGGTCTCGAGCCGCGGCTGATCCTGCGTCACTCGCTCAGCGCATCGCTGGCGGAATATGCCGGGCTGCAGTACCTGCTCGCCGCGCTCGCGCTGGGGGCGATCGCATTGGTCGTGGTGCTGAGCTGGCGCGTCGCGCGCACCGTCACGCGCCCGCTGCAGAAACTGGACGAGGCCACGCGGATGATCGGAGAGGGGCGCGAAGTCGCGCTGTCCGCCGACACCGACGACGAGATCGGCCGCCTCGCCACCAGCTTCAATTCGATGGTCGCCGCGATCGAGGAGCGCGAACGGCGCATCATCCATGTCGGCCTGCATGACGGACTGACCAACCTGCCCAACCGCAAGCTGTTCGTTGAACAGCTCGAGCAGGCGCTCGCGCGCTTGCCCGGCGACGAGCGGCTCATGGTCGTCTACGTCGACCTCGACGATTTCAAGGTCGTCAACGACACACTCGGCCATCCGGCCGGCGACGACCTGTTGCGCGACGTCGCCGGATATCTGCGCGCGGCCCTGCCCGAGGCGACGATCGCCCGCCTGGGCGGCGACGAATTCGCGATCCTGATTCATGACATCGACAAGGGCGAGAACCTCGCCGCGCTGGCAGACCGCGTCCAGGCCTGCTTTCAGCGCACGGTCACACTCGATGGCCAGCAGGCCGACTGCTCGGCCAGCCTGGGCATCGCCGTGGCGCCCGGAGACGGGGCCGATGGCATCAGCCTGATGAAGAACGCCGACCTGGCGCTCTACCGCGCGAAGGGCGAAGGCAAGTCGACCTATCACTTCTTCGAACCCGCGCTCGACGAACAGGCGCGGCGGCGGCGACAGATGGAGCTCGATCTGCGTCTCGCCCTGCGCGAGGGCGGCTTCGAGCTCTACTTTCAGCCGCTCTACAGCCTCACCGAAGAACGGCTCCAGGGCTTCGAGGCGCTGATCCGCTGGCCGCATCCCGAACTGGGCATGATCAGCCCGCTCGACTTCATCCCGCTGGCCGAGGAAACCGGGCTGATAATGCCGATCGGCGACTGGGTGATCCGCGAGGCCTGCCATCAGGCGGCGCAATGGCCCGACGAACTCTCGGTCGCGGTCAACGTCTCGCCCAAGCAGTTCGCCACGCCGGGCCTGTCGCAGACCATCCTCCAGGCGCTCGCCGCCAGCGGCCTTCCGCCGCAGCGTCTGGAACTGGAGATTACGGAGAGCATCTTCATCGCCAACGTCGAGAAGACGCTGTCGGCGCTCCACGGTCTGCGCAACTTGGGCGTGCGCATTGCGCTCGATGATTTCGGGACCGGTTATTCCTCGCTCAGCTACTTGCGCTCGTTCCCGTTCGACAAGGTCAAGATCGACCGCAGCTTCGTCGAGGACCTGTCCAAGGGCGGCAACGCCCACGCGGTGATCCGGGCGATCACCACGCTGGCCGATGCGCTGGGCATGGATACGCTGGCGGAAGGGGTCGAGGAACAGGACCAGCTCGACGTGCTGCGGCAGGAAGGATGCCGGTTCATCCAGGGCTTCCTGTTCAGCCGCCCGGTTCCGGCGGGAGAGGTGGCGGCCCTGCTCGAAGATCGGCACAGTCTGAAAGCCCGTTTCGCGGCCTAACTACCGGTGGCAGCCGGATAGAAAACGGGGCCGACGCTCGTGCGAGCGCCGACCCCTCTCCCGGTCCGCAGGAGATCGCGAACCCGTCGCGAGCGACTTACCAGCTTGCGTTGAAGCCGGCCCGAGCACCCACTTCGCCGGTCTCGAAGCCGACGCCCACGCCGGCGCTCACCGAGGTGCTCTCGCTCACCCGCGCGGCGAACGAGGCGGAGCCCGCGACGCGGTTGTTGAAGTACCCGAAGCCGCCCGACATGCCATAGCTGTCGCCCGGCATGATGACCGGCGCATCCATCGAGAGCGCCATGGCGACGCCTTCGTTCGCACGACGGATTTGCTCGCGGTTGACCTCGGCGAGGTCGAACAGCAGCGAGGTCTGCCCCTGCAACGCGGTGATATTCGCGCCGTTAGCCGCGATGGCCATTCTGCTGTTCATTATGGCGGCGGTGTTGGCCTGTACGTCGTCGAAGCTGGCAAGGTTGCTAAGCCCCGGCGAGCTGCTGACGCCCAGTGTTCCGTTCCCGTCCGCGGTCACGATCGCGATCGGGCCCGTCTGTGAGGCCGTGCTCTGATCGAGCGAAGCGACCACCACCTGGCCGTCGTTGGTAGCTTGCGCACCATTGCCGATAGCGACTGAGTTGGCCCCCGAAGCGACCGCTTCGTTGCCCATGGCCACCGCGCCGTCGCCGGTCGCGCTGGCCGCTTCACCCACGGCGACCGAGCGAACCCCGCTGGCGGTCGACAGGTGACCAAGCGCGGTCGCCCGTTCGGCGGTGGCGTTGGCGCGCCAGCCGTAAGCTGTCGCCCCGGCCCCGATCGCGCTGGACTGGCCGCCGACCACGGTGGTCGAAGCCCCGTCCGCGATCGTCGAGAAGCCGGCCGCCCCGTCGCGATTGCCGCCGATGGCGATCGAATCGCCCCCGCTGGCCGTCGCGGTGTTGCCGATCGCCACCGAGTTGGAACCGGATGCCACGGCATCTTCGCCGCCAGCGAAGCTCTGGTCGCCCGAAGCCGTCGTCTGGTGGCCGACTGCCGTGCCCATCGCGCCGGTCGCTTGCGCCTGCCAGCCAAGCGCGGTGGCGCCGGGCGTGGTCGCCACGCTCTCGCCGCCCACCGCAACGGTGGAATTGCCCGTCGCGATCGCATCGGCGCCCATTGCCAGCGCATCGACGCCGTCGGCTACCGCGCCGTCGCCATCACCGTCGGCATCGCTGCCTAGGGCGATCGCGCCGGCTTGCCGCGCTTCGGCATCCGCGCCGATCGCGATCCCGGCATCGTCGGTCGCCAGCGCACCGAACGCGCCACCGTCGACGTTGCCGCCGATCGCGATCCCGCCGCGGCCCTGCGCCGCTGCAGCCTCACCCATCGAGGTGCTGGCAAAGCCGTCCGCAGTGGCAAGATGACCGATCGCGGTCGACCGCTCTCCAGTGGCGGAAGACTGCCAGCCGAAGGCGCTCGAACCGGGGTTCATGGCGATGCTCTCGCCGCCCACGGCGGTGGTCGAATTGCCGGTGGCTGTGGCACTGTCGCCCACTGCCAATGCGTCGATTCCGTCCGCCGAGGCGAAGTTGCCGATTGCAGTCGAGTTATCGCTGGCGGCGGTGGCGTTGCCGCCCACTGCCAATGACGAATCCCCTGTCGCATTCGCACGCGAACCCACTGCGGAAGAATTGTCCCCGCTCGCGACCGCAGCGCTGCCCACAGCGGTCGAACTGTCGCCTTGCGCAGCCGCCGAATCGCCGAATGCCGCGGAGCCCAGCCCCGAAGCCTCGGATCGCGCACCGTAGGCCGCAGCGAAGGCCTGGGTCGCCTGCGAGTTCACGCCCGCAGCGATCGAGAAGATGTTGGTCGCGCTCGAATCGGCGCCGATGGCGACCGAGCTTCCGGCCGTGACACTGGCGTTCTCGCCGATGGCGGTAGATTTCTGACCCTCTGCGCTCGAATTGTTGCCGACCGCGATGCTGCCGCTTCCTCCAAATCCGACACTGGCACCATTGCCGACTGCGACACTGTTCCCCGCAAAGAACCCGCCGTCGGCCTCGTTGCCGATCACCACCGATCCGGAGCTTTGCGCATTGGCCGCTTCGCCAAGGGAAACCGAACGCTCGCCGCTCGCCTGGGCGAGGTGCCCGATGGCCGTTGCGCGTTCTGCGGTCGCTCCGGAGCGCCAGCCGTAGGCGGTTGCGCCCGCGCCCACTGCCGTCGCCTGTCCGCCGACCACTGTGGTGGATGCGCCGCTGGCGATCGTCGGTGCGCCTTCCGCGCCATCGCGGTTGCCGCCGATGGCGATCGCGTCGCCCCCCGCGGCCTGTGCGGTGTTGCCGATGGCGATCGCATTGCTATCGGAAGCCACCGCGTCTTCACCCACTGCAACGCTTTGGTCGCCCGAGGCGGTCGTTTGATGGCCCAGCGCCGTACCCATCGCGCCGGTGGCCTGTGCCTGCCAGCCGACCGCGGTTGCACCGGGTGTCGTCGCATCGCTCTCGCCGCCTACGGCGACAGTGGAGGCTGCGCTCGCGGTGGCCGGCTCGGCACCGGCGTCGTCGCCGCCGATCGCGACGGCATCCGTGCCAGTCGCGCTGGCGCCCGCGCCTACCGCAGTCGCGCCATCCGCTCCGGCTTCCGAGTCGGTCCCGCATTCGGTGGTGTTGGTGCCTGCACCGTCATTGCACGGCGCAGTGCCGTCGGCGAGCGCGGGGCTTGCAAGCCCGAGCGTTGCGGTGCCCGCCAGCAGGATTGCGGCGAAGTGCTTGGTGTAGAGAGTGGACATTGGACATACCTCTTCCGGACCAGGACGCCATGAGGCGAAGGAACAGGAGAAGCGGTAACGTGGTGCCTGCCCGCTGAGCCCGCGCGTTCACGGCACCGGCCCGTCGGGCCGGCAGGTAAGCTACGGCGCCGCGCGTGCGGCGGATGCACTGGCAAGAAAAAATACCGGCACCGCGGATGGGCGGGTTCAAACCCGGCCGAGCGGGGCCACTATCAGGATGTCGCTGGTCGGCGCGGCATGAGGCGCTCCGACGGCCTGCTCGTAGGTAATAGCGAGCGCCGATCCCTCGCGCAGCAGCGTTCGTTCCTCGGCATCGAATTCGCGGACGAACTCACCATCCTGCGGAATCGGACCCAGGGATCTCGGCACGCCTCCTTCGGGCACAACCCACAGCTCGGAAATCTCGCCTTCGCCCGGTTGCAGGCCCGAGACGTTGAGCGTCAGGCTGCCTGCGTCGTGGTCGACAATGCTGGCGAGCCTGATGGCGCCTTCCTCGCTCTGCGTCTGCGCAACCAGGCGTTCTCCCGGTCCTGCTCCGGCGACGGATGGAGGCGGCGAGATCGGATCGGGCGATGGAGCGGGCTCGATCAGCAAGAGCGTGACGCTCGCGGCAATGGCTGCCGCACCGGCCATCGCGGCGCCAAGGTTCCAGCCAGAATAGCCCGATGCAGGCGATTCGGCGGGCGCGGCCTGCCGATCGGTCGCGGCGCTCGCTGTGGCAAGGCGCCGCTCGATCGCCGGCCACAAGCCGTCGCGCGGAACGAGTAGCCTCGCCTCCTCGGCCATGGAGCCAAGTCTCAGGTGCCACCACTCCACCTCGTCGGCGAAGTCGTGACTGGTGAGCATCAGGCGTTGCGCGACCGAGCGCTCCTCGCCTTCCAGCACGCCCAGCGCATATTCGCCGGCCAGGACATCGCGTTCCTCATCAGCGTCAGGCACCGGTCAGGCATCCCTTCAAGCTCGCTAGCCCCCGCCGAATCCAGCTCTTCATCGTTCCCAGCGGCACGCCCACCTGCCGCGCCAGTTCGGAGTAGGTCAAGCCGCGAAAAAAGGCGAGGCGGATGGAGCGCCGATGGTCGTCCTGCAGCGCGTCCAGACAGCGGCGGAGGCGGTCGCGGTCTTCCTCGCTGCAGAGGATTTCCTCGGCATCGGGAGCCCCGTCCTCGATCTCGGGCAAAATGTCGACCCCGACTTCCTGGCCGCGTCCATGCTTGCGCACCCAGTCGATGGCGGAATTGCGCGCAACCGCGCAGAGCCAGGTGATCGGGCTCGCGCGGTCCGCCGTGTAGCGGCCCGCCCGATGCCAGACCTTCAAGAAAACATCGTGCAGCACGTCCTCGGCATGTTCGCGGTCGCGTACAATCGGCAGGATGACGCTGAACAGCTTGGGCGCGGCGAGATCGTATATCCGCGACAATGCCGCCCGATCACCATCCGCCACACGGGAGACAGCCGCGGCCAGTTCCGCGCGAAGAGCATTGGGCGCGATGAATCCCTCCCGTTTCCATCAAGCTATGTGATTGAGATCACAAAGGGAAGCATTTCGTGAGTTGAGCTAATGAGTCGCCAAACCTCCCCGCCCCGATCGCATCTTGTCATGCGCCAACATCGTGATCGCTCGATTGGCAGATCCCGCGAGCATGGGTGGGCTAGCAACTTCCGTCCACCCGCCCGAGCGACCAGCGAGATCGGAAAGACAAGGGATCGCACCCTGAAAGGAAGCGGTCATCGCCGCTGTGACCGGACAGACGCGCGACCGGGTGCTGTCTGGTGGGCGTCTGCCCTGCTGCCATGAACGCTGATTCAGTGTGCGCGCGGGGCCCAGAACAAAAATGCCGCGCCCTCATGAGCGCATCGACAGATGCGCGAGACAGAGCGCGTCATCAGATCCGCTCCATTTCCCCGCGGCGTTGCGGGCTATCCCCGCAGAAGGGATAGCCGGAGACGGCAACGCGGCTCCGGCTCAGTGGAAGGCTTTCCCCTTCCCCTATCAGCCTAGTCGGATGTTTCCACCTCAAGCTGTCCGAGATCCTGCCACATTCTTCGGACAGCGTCGGCGTCCCGCCCATGCGAGCACAGGGCAGCGCGCCGATCGCCGAGCTGCAGAACGACTGCTCCCAGTGCTGATAGCGGCATGGGCTCATGGCACCTGGTCAGGCGACACGATCCGCATCGGCTTCAGATGCCCGGTCTGTCGCCAGGCGCATGTTGCATTGGCCAAACGGCCGGTCGGGACTATGCTCTGCGCCATGCACCATTCCGACACCAACCCGCTGTCTCACGACCACAACTTCCTGAGCGCTTCTCACGATCAGAACGAGCGACGCACACGCTATGTCGTCGCTTTGACCGCAGTCATGATGGTCGTTGAGATCATGGCCGGCATCTGGACCGGGTCGATGGCGTTGCTGGCAGACGGGATCCACATGGCGACCCATGCCGGTGCCCTGGGCGTTGCGGCATTCGCCTACTGGTTCGCCAGGCGCCACGCCGGCAATCCGCGGTTCACTTTCGGCACGGGCAAAGTGGGCGACCTCGCGGGCTTCGCGAGCGCGCTGGTGCTGGCGATCTTCGCCGTCGGCATCGCAGCCGAATCCGTCCAGCGGTTCGTGAGTCCGCTTGCGATCGCTTACACCGAAGCGATCTGGATCGCGGTGCTCGGACTCGCGGTCAATCTCGTGAGCGCCTGGCTGCTGGGAGCCGATCATCACCACGGCCATACCCATGATCATGGCCATCACGGCAACGAGCATCATGACCACGCCCATGCGGACAATAACCTGCGCTCCGCCTATTTCCACGTTCTCGCCGACGCCCTGACTTCGGTGCTGGCCATCGCCGCCTTGCTGGCCGGCCGATATCTCGGCTGGGCCTGGATGGATGCGGCGATGGGCCTCGTGGGTGCGATCGTGATTGCGCGCTGGTCATGGACGCTGATGCGGGACACGGCCTCCGTTCTGGTCGATGCAGAGGCAGGCTCGGAGCGGTATGACGAAGTTCGCGAGGCGCTAGAGGATGGCGACGCAGCGGTCGGCGACCTTCATATCTGGCGGATCGGGCCGGGCAAGTATGCGGTAATTGCCTCACTCATCGCCGGAAACGCGCTTCGTCCGGAAGACTATGCGTCGCGGCTCGCGGTGCATGCCGAGTATGTTCATGTGACCATAGCCGTTCATCGCTGCGAAGACAGTCATCCTCACCTGCGCGCGGCGTAAGGCCCGCAGCGGTCCACCGCACCTCGAAACATCTGCACGGCTATCACGCGCCGCGAAGGCTGGCCCCCATCATCGCGGTACTACTTTGTCTGGATGCGTGCACGTCGAACTCCGCCGAGTCTGACATGTCCGAAGTCTTTCTACGGTTTTCGGATCCGCCACACAGCTTACCTAGCACGATAGCCAGCGGTCTCTCTGTTGTGCTCACATGACATATCATGCCGATTTGCATGTTCTCACATGATATGTCATGTATTATGGCATGCCTCGCGCTTCACGAGCCGCCAGCGGACTGCCGCCCCAGAGCCAGCGTGCTATTGCGCGACTGGGCAAAGATGTCGCGCTGGCACGCCGCCGCCGGAAATTGCCTCAGCGCTTGATGGCCGAGCGCATGCTCGTCTCGGTCCAGACCCTCCAGCGCCTCGAGTCCGGCGATCCCACTGTCGGGCTCGCCGTCCTCGCCAGCGCACTCCACGTTCTCGGCATGACCCAGCGCCTTGCCGACCTCGTAGCTCCTGACAGTGACCGGGCCGGGATCAGCGAGGATCTGTCCCGCCTCCCGAAAACGACCCACTCCGCCAGCGACGACGAGTTGGATTTCTAGCCTGCGATGACAACCCGCCGCACCTACGTGTTCGTGCATCTTGCCGAGGGTCCCGTTCCTGCCGGGCTTCTCACGATGACCGACGAGCCTCGCAACCAGTTCGCGACCTTCGCATACGGTCGACGCTATCTGGAGCGCACCGACCGGATCCCCGTCGACCCGGTCGCTCTGCCTCTGCATGATGCCGGAACCAGCCGGACCTTCCGCACAGAGGAAGGCTTCGCGGTCTTCGGCGGCATCCGGGACGCGGCACCCGACGGCTGGGGCCAGTACCTGATGTACAAGGCCATGGGCGACCGGTTGCCGAGCGAGATAGATCTTATCCTCGCCTCTGGCGAGCACCGGGTGGGCGCCCTTTCTTTCGGTCCGACACCGATCCAGCCCCAGCGGATCACACCATGGGGCGACGACGCGGTTCCAGGAGAAGAGTTCACTCTGGAAGAACTGACCGAAGCGGCCGAGCGGGCACAACATGTCGACGAGTTGGATGAGAATCTGCGCGCGCTTCTGACCGCGGGCTCATCGCTCGGCGGTGCACGCCCCAAGGCGGCGACGACCATCGCCGAGCAGCCATGGATCGCGAAGTTCCAGAAGCGCGGAGACAGCTTCCCGGAGTGTCGGGTGGAACTGGCGACGATGCGTCTGGCCACCGAATGTGGGCTCGACGTTCCTTCTCTCGCTTTCCGCAACGTGTTCGATCGCGATGTCTACTTGATCGAGCGGTTCGACCGCATTCCCCACGGAAATTGGCTCGAGCGCAAACCCTTCGCATCCGGGCTTACCATGCTTGGAGCCCACGAAAGCGAGGTCAGCAGCTACAGCTACGCAGATCTCGCGGGGGTGATCCGGCAATACGGCACCCAGGTTCGCAAGGATCTCCACGAATTGTTCCGTCGCATGGTGCTGAACATACTCGTCACCAACGACGACGATCACCTGCGCAACCATGGCTTCTTGTTCGATGGAACCGGTTGGCGCCTGTCGCCTCTCTACGATGTCGTTCCCAAGCCTCAACTCGGACTCGAAAGGAAACTGGCTCTGGGGGTCGGTCCGCAAGGCCGCAACGCGACGCTCGATAACGCACTGGCGGGCGCGGCAGTCTTCGATTTCGGTCACGAAGACGCATCGACCGTCGTCGAGGAAATGAGACAGATCGTCGAAGCCCGGTGGGAACCGCTATATTCGGACGCCGGCCTGAGCCAGGCCGATCGCAAGCGCTTCGCCACCTGTTTCCGCCTCGCATCAAACGATCATTAGCTGTTCCGCGGGCCGGGTCGTCTCGCGGCGTCTCGGGACAGGCAGGCAGGATGAACTGCATTTAATGTCCGCCTCAGGCCAGCTTGGGACTGGGCCGGTACACAGGTCGTCCTACACCCCTTCGCAACAACAGGTCTTGCCCATACCAGCCGCAACTTGTCCCTTCGCCCGGCCATCGCAGCCTTGCTGCTCGGTAACACAGCGATCGCAGGCGCTACCGGCGGGGCAGCCTTCGCCTCGACCGAGGCCGACGATGCGCAAGGACCCAACCTCGCTCTCTTCATCTCGTCCGTCCTTCCATGAGGACCGGACTCTAATCGAGGCTAGAGGAAAATCAGCGGGTCAGGTCCGACAAAGGTTTCCTAAAGGCCAGACCCGGCGGTTCAAATGGTACCTGCCCGAAAGGTCATATTGAGCGCGCTTTGCGTGAAACTACCTTCATTACAGCAGGCGCTCCGCAGCAGCGCATAAACAATGAAGGAGCTTTTTATGAAAATGATGCCCCAACTTGCCGTTATCGTCGCGCTTGGCATTTCGCAGCCCGCCCTGGCCGATCACCATGGCTCCCAAACGATCGCACAGGTCGCGATGGCGTCACCTGAGCATGAGACACTGGTTGCCGCGGTGAAGGCGGCCGACCTCGCCGGAGTTCTTGGTGGGTCCGGCCCGCTAACGGTGTTTGCTCCCACCGACCCGGCCTTCGAAAACCTGCCCGAAGGCACCGTGGACAAGCTTCTTCAGGCCGAGAACAAAGCTCAATTGCAGTCGGTGCTCAAATACCATGTGGTGGCTGGACGTCTTTCTGCAGCCGACATCTTGCGGATGATCGATAACGGCGGCGGTACTGCCACGCTGACGACGCTGGAGGGCGGGACGTTGCTAGCCCGACTGTCGGGCGACAATGTCACTATCACCGATGAAAATGGCGGAACAGCAACAGTGCTGATGGCGGATATCAAGGCGTCCAATGGGATCGTTCATGCGACCGATGCCGTCTCGCTTCCCACCTAAAGCGAACCATTCCGTCCGCTTAAACCGAGACTGCCCATGGGCAGTTCGCTGATCCAGAAAGAGAATAAGCCATGAAAAACATTCTACTTTTGCTTGCCTCCACCGCGTCGCTGGCGCTGGCTTCCTGCGGCTCGGCCGATGAAGCAACCGACACTGCCGCTTACGACTCGGCAACGGCCGATCAGATGGCGAACGATACTGCCACCGACGCTGGCTCCATCGTCGAGGTCGCGCAGGCGACCCCTGAACTTTCGACGCTTGTTTCTGCCGTCCAGGCGGCAAACCTGGGCGAGACGCTGTCGGGACCAGGACCCTACACCGTGTTCGCTCCGACCAACGCCGCCTTCGAAAAAGTTCCGCAGGAGACACGGGACCAGTTGATGAGCCCTGCCGGACAGGAACAGCTGGCAAGCATTCTGACCTACCATGTCGCGCAAGGCGAGACGACGGCGCAGGCTCTTCTTGCGGCCATCGAGGGTGCGGGTGAGAGCGGGTACGTGCTCGAGACGGTCAACGGAGGCACTCTGACTGCGATGCTCGAAGGTGAAAACGTCGTGCTGCGCGATGCTGCCGGGAATACGGCAACCGTCGTGCAGACCGATGTCGATGCGGCGAACGGTATTGTGCACGTCATCGACGGTGTCTTGATGCCCCGGTAATTCAAGACCATGCGCTACGCAGGTAGGAACGATGCGCTTCCCACCTGCGTAGCTCCCTCTGCGTATCGATAGAACCAGTCCTCGACTCGAATATGAGGAGCTTGGAGCCCAGGCTCCTCCGACGCGCAGCCGGACCTTCACTCGCCTTGGAGGCGGGGCGATCAGCTGTGAGCACTGTTCGCCAGCTTTTTCGGAAGAGCGCGAAAAACCGCAGTGCGGCCGCGGGCCCGCGCGGGAACGGGCTTTGGCCTGTCTCGCGGCTATGTTTGCGTGGTCGCAACCGTGGTGGCATTGTGCGCACCATGTCGCCCTCAGAAATGATCGCTGAAAGTGCAGTCGCAGCCGTGATCAGCGACCCTCGCAGAGCCGATACACCTATCATCGAATGCAACGAGGCTTTTGTCGCGCTCACGGGTTACTCCCGTGAAGAGATCATCGGGCGCAATTGCCGCTTTCTCGCTGGCCCACGAACCGAGCCCGAGTTGACCGAGGAAATTCGCGCGGCCGTGCGGGAGCAGCGCACGGCGCTCGTCGAAATTCTCAACTACAAGAAAAATGGCACCCCCTTTCGCAACGCCGTGATGATCGCGCCCATTTTCGACGACGCAGGTGATCTGCGGTATTTTCTCGGCTCACAAGTAGAGGTTCGGGCTAAGAAGGCGCACGCGCTTGCGGGCAGAAGCGAACGCCTGGATGCGCTTACCGATCGACAAAGGTCGGTACTGATCGGCATGTCTGGGGGGCGTCTCAACAAACAGATCGCCCACGATCTCGGCATTACCGAACGGACAGTCAAAATGCATCGCGCCGCAATGCTCAAGGTTCTCGGCTGTCGCACAGGCGCGGAAGCCATACGCGTGGCGATCGAAGCAGGGCTGTAATTCCGGCCAACAAGCTTGCCACCCGCGCGTAGCCCTCAATATGATTCCATTTCAAAGCGCCTGGAATGTTCGGCAGAAGGCGCTATATAGGTCGTAACACAGTCTTCGATCTGAAGGGTACTTGCTTCTGATAAATCGGATTTACTTGTGCCGCAAAAGCGCTGAGAGGCACGGGCTTGCGCTACGGCGCTGGCGCGGCTTCGCGCGTAGGCGACTGACCCACTACTGCTCGTTCGGGATGGTCTAAATTTCTGCCTACGCTCTGTCGGAAAGCTCCAGCGCGCTCGGTTCGCGCCGGACAAGACCGAGCTAGCACAGGTCTATACGCACTTGGGAGTTCAAGCGGTTGCGCTGATGGGAACTTGGCTGCGCCAAGTAGCTGAAACAAGCTGAAAGGACTTGATAGCAGCAGAATTGTGCATGCGTGGTGAAAGGGCAACGGCGCTTGGTCGAAATTCCAATATGTTTCGGGAATTCGGTTGTTAGTGATTACCCGGTAATTGCTAACGTGCACGTTCGACTGATAGAGATCCGCTATTCATGTTACATATCAATTTCCTATGAGCACAGGTAAGCTAACATCTGGTATTTTCGTTACCGGCGTCGGTAATATTCGAGTCGGAAATACTTATACATTTGTGAATCCTCGGGAATTTGTCGCAATTTCGTGCCGTTTGGGCGCTCACGGCGAAACATTGCAAGGTCGCGGGCGGTTTCTCCGGCGCCTCAAACGGCAGACAAGAAGAGGATGTCATGAACAAGAACCAGGACGACCGCAGCCAGCAGCGTCAGCCCGATCAGGGCAAGCAGGCCGGCAATCAGCAGCGCGAGCAACAGCAAGGTGGTTCGCGTCAGCCCGGCGAAAAGGGCGATACCGACCGGCAGCGTCAGAAAGACTGATATTTCCGTGTCGGCACAAGGCGGCCGTCCCCCGGGGCGGCCGTTCTTGCAAGGGCGCTCGCCGAAATCGCTTTCCTACACGCGAGCGACGAGCATATCGTCCGACTCGCTCTTTGACGCCGTGAACCGCTTCGCCAAGCCCCGCCAGCCTGCGGGGCTTTCGCATTTCTGCGCCCCCTCTTTGGCGCGTTTACGAACAGCCGCCGCGAATGTGTTTCATCAACAAGCGCGCGACGATCACCCCACCACCCCTGCCGCCGCCAGCACGGCCAGCGTCAGCACGTCGGGCGCGCTCGCGGTCATCGGGGCGATCTGGACCGGTTTCTCCATGCCGATCAGCATCGGGCCGATCGTGGCGTCGCCCGCCAGTTCGCGCAGCAGCTTGGCCGAAAGGTTGGCCGATTGCAGCCCCGGCATGATCAGCACGTTGGCGGGCCCCGACAGGCGGCTGAACGGATAGAGCGCCATGACCTTGGGGTTGAGCGCGGCGTCGGGCGCCATCTCGCCTTCGTACTCGAAGTCGGGCTGCTCCGCGTCGAGGATCGCGACCGCCTCGCGGATATTGCCGAGCCACTGACCCGGCGGGTTGCCGAAGGTGGAGTAGGACAGGAAGGCCACCCGCGGCTCGTGCCCCATGCGCTTGGCCACTGCCGCGGTTTCGCGCGCGATATGCGCGAGCTGCTCGGCGCTCGGCCGTTCGTTGATCGTAGTGTCGGCGAGGAACGTGGTGTGGTTCTTGCCGATCATCATGTGCACGCCGAACGGCACCTGCCCCGGCTTTGGATCGAGCACCAGGTTCACCTCGCGCGCGGTCTGCGAGAAGGTGCGCGTGAGGCCCGAGATCATCGCATCGCCATGGCCCAGCGCGACCAGCAGCGCGGCGAAGACGTTGCGCTCCTGGTTGACCATGCGGCGCACGTCGCGCTCGGTCCGCCCGCGCCGCTGGAGCCGCTCATAGAGGAACTCGACCATCTGCGGCACGAGGTCCGAATCGGCCGAGTTCTGGATTTCGAAGCCATCGGGATCGTCGATTCCGAGCGCGGTGAGCGCGTCCCTGACCTTCTCCGTCCGCCCGACCAGCACCGGGACGCCGTAGCCGAAATCGCGGAACTGGATCGCGGCGCGCAGCACCACGTCCTCCTCGGCCTCGGCGAAGACCACCCGCCGCGGGTTGGTCCGCGCGAGTTCGTAGGTGTTGGTCAGCACCGCGGTCGTCGGGTTGAGCCGCGCCTTCAGCGACAGGCGGTAGGCGTGCATATCCGCGATCGGGGCAAGCGCCACGCCGGTGTCCATCGCCGCCTGCGCGACCGCGGAGGAGACGACCTCCATCAGCCTGGGATCGAACGGCGCGGGGATGATGTAGTCGGTCCCGAAGGCGTGGTTCTTGCCGTAGGCGGCGGCGACCTCGTCCGGCACGCGTTCGCGGGCGAGCTCGGCGATGGCGCGCGCGGCGGCGATCTTCATCTCCTCGTTGATCGCGGTCGCCTGCACGTCGAGCGCGCCGCGGAAGATGAACGG
>CAMPIA010000002.1 GCA_946886175.1 uncultured Altererythrobacter sp. | reverse complement strand
CTGGGCCGGCGGCACGGAACGGTCCATCTCCGCCAGGGCAGTGGCCGCCTGCGGCAGCCCGGCGGCATCGGCAAGCGTCATCAGCGCATAGGCGCGCGGCCAGTCCGGCTCGACGAAGTCGCCGTTGAAGTGCGCGATGCCGAGCAGGTACTGCGCGCGCGGGTCCCCGCGATGGGCGGCGCCCTGCAGATAGGGAATCGCTGCGTCGCGCCGGCCGCGCTCGAACAGCAGCAGCCCGTAGGTGTCGGCGGCCTGCGTGTGCCCCAGGGCGGCGGCGCGCGCGCAGAGCGCCTCGGCCCGCGCGATGTCGGCGGGCACGCCGCGCCCGAACCGATAGGCCTGAGCGAGATGGAACAGCGCCTCGGGATCACCCTGCGCGGCGGCCTCCTCCCACTCGCGCAGGGCGGCCGCGTCGTCTCCGCGGCTTACAGCGTCGGCGCTCGTCTCAACATCGGCGTGCAGCGGCTGCACCGCGAAGGCGGCCGCGACAAGGGCCGCAAGCGCAAGAGCGCCGACTGCCGGCTTGTTCCACGATTGCAGCATGTCGCGTCCCGGGACTCCGTTCGGCGAGGCGCTGCCGTCCGACGCGCATCCTGGCAAAGCCTTTATGACGGCTGCATTATTTCGGAACAGCGCCCCGCGTGAACGCGATCGGCAGGGCGTGCACAACGGCTTTCCCATTAACCCAAAATTTAGGGTGATCTGCGATCCCGCTGGGCGAAGGGTCGGAAAGGTCGTGTCTCCGGCCGGAAAACCAGGGGGATTGTCCTTGCGCGTTTTGGCATTGGCTTCGCAGAAGGGCGGGTCCGGAAAGACCACGCTTTCGGGCCATCTGGCGGTTCAGGCGCAGCGCGCCGGAGCCGGTCCGGTGGTGCTGATCGACATCGACCCGCAGGGTTCGCTCGCCGACTGGTGGAACGAGCGCGAGGCGGAATATCCGGCCTTCGCGCAGACGACCGTCGCCCGGCTCGCGAGCGATCTTCAGATCCTGCGTCAGCAGGGTTTCAAGCTGGCCGTCATCGACACTCCGCCCGCGATCACCATGGCCATCCAGTCGGTCATCGGCGTCGCCGAGCTGATCGTCGTCCCGACGCGGCCGAGCCCGCACGACCTGCGCGCGGTCGGCGCCACGGTCGACCTGTGCGAGCGCGCCGGCAAGCCCCTGGTGTTCGTGGTCAACGCCGCGACGCCCAAGGCCAAGATCACTTCCGAAGCCGCGGTCGCGCTGAGTCAGCACGGCACCGTCGCGCCGATCACGCTTCACCACCGTACCGACTACGCCGCTTCGATGATCGACGGGCGCACGGTGATGGAAGTCGACCCCGGCAGCCGCAGCGCCGCCGAAGTGGTCGCGCTCTGGACCTATGTCGCCGACCGGCTCGAGAAGAATTTCCGCCGCACGGTCTTTGCCGTCCCGCACGCGATTTCGCCGGCTGCCGGGGCGCATCGCCCCGCCGGCGGGTTCGGCCGCCGGGTAGCGCAGTAAGGATCTGCGGGGATCGCACCAATGACCGACGCCAATTTCGCCTCGCTGAGTTCCACTCTGCTCGCCCGCAAGGGCGGCGCTAAGCCCGCCATGCGGCCGCAGTCCGGTTTGATCTCCGGCCACGGCCCCCTGCCGGCCAATATCGAGGATCTCGGCTGGAACGACATGGGCTCCGACGACGAGCCCGTGCGCGAAGCCGAAGTGCTCCAGCTCACTCCCTCGCCCGCCAATGCCGAAACCGCCGCCGAAGCGCGCGAAATCGACCACGAGGCCAAGGACCAGCTCGAAGCGGTCGCACCGGCCGAGCCGCCGGTCCGCAAGCAGCAGGCGGTGCTGACCGAGCGTCTGTCCGCCGTTCGGACGGACGTGGAGGCCACGAGCCCGCCCGGCAAGCGCGGCAAGCGCGCCGCCTTCACACTGCGGCTCGATCCCGACCGCCATCTCAAGCTGCGGCTCGCATGCACGATCCGCAATCGCAGCGCGCAGCAGATCGTGACCGAAGCGCTCGACGCGCTGTTGGGCGCCATGCCCGATATCGACAAGCTCGCCGCGCAGGTCGAGCGGCACTGAAACCAGGGGAAATGACCATGACCCGCACTGCCCAAAGCAACCGGGGCAAGACCAACCGGCCCAAACCCCAACGGCTTGCCGCGCTGGCGCTGACCACGGCGCTCGCGACGGCGGCATTGACCGGATGCACGACCAATGCCGCGCCGCCCGCCGGGATTTCCGCAAGCAAGGCGCAAGTCGCGCTCGAACGCGGCGACAGCGGTGAAGCGGTCGAACATGCCGAGGCCGCGGTTCTCGCGCAGCCCCGCAACGCACAGTTCCGCGCGGTGCTGGGCGCGGCATATATGGAGGCGGGACGCTTCGAGTCCGCCGCGACCAGCTTTCAGGACGCCATGTCGCTCGGCGGCAATTCGCCGCGCAACGCGCTGAGCCTCGCGCTCGCCGAAACCGCGGTCGGCAGATATGCCAAGGCCGCCGCCGTGCTCGACGACTGGCGCGACGCGCTCGATCCGGCCGATCTCGGCCTCGCGCTCGCGCTCGCGGGCCAGCCCGAGCGGGGCGCACAAGTGCTCGCCAACGCGCTGCGCGCCGGCCAGAACACATCGAAGGTGCGCCAGAACCTCGCCTATGCCTACGCGCTCAGCGGGGATTGGCGCGCGGCGCGGCTGATGGCCGCCGAAGACGTTCCGCCCGATCAGATCAACCAGCGGATCGGCGAATGGGCCCGTTCGGTCCAACCCGAGATGTATCAGGCGCGCGTCGCCACGCTGCTCGGCGCGCCGCTGGTCAGCGACCCCGGTCAGCCGGTTGCGCTGGCGCTGGTGAACAATCCAAGCTCGGAACAGCTCGCCGCCGAAGCCGCCGCGCTCGCGTATCCCGCACCGGAGCAGCAGCTCGCCGCGGCTGCGCCCGCGCCCGCCGGCGAACTCGCGCCGGTGGATCCGACGCCGCACGTCGCGATCGTCCAACCCCCGGTCGCAGCCCCCGCGACGGTCCAGGCCGCCTTCGCCGCGCCCGCGCCGGCAGGCGCCAGCCCCGCGCAGATCACCGAGAGCATGGTCGCATTCATTTCCCAGCCCGTCGTGCAGAAAATGCCTGCGCGCTACGGCGCCGAGGTCGAACCGCGGCGCAGTTCGAAGGGGGTGACGCAGGTTGCCGCAAAGCGCGCGACGGGGCCTGCGCCGGTTCGCGCAGACGGTAGCCACCTGATCCAGCTCGGTTCGTTCCTGAGCCGCGAAGGTGCGCGGCGCGCCTGGGGCATCTACGCCGAACGCTACGACAACCTCGATCGCTATCGCATGGTCATCACCGAGGCACGGGTGCGTGGCAAGACCTACTACCGCGTCTCCGCCGGTGGTTTCCAGTCGGCCGACGCGCTCTCGATGTGCTCGACCGTCAAGGCTGGCGGCGAAGGCTGCATCGCCTGGGCCCAAGGCCGCCCGTTGCCGGGCGCGGTCGACAGGGGTGTGCGCATGGCGCGCCGCTGAACCTTCTCGCTCTCTCCTTTGCGAGTGGACTAAGCCCCTCCCCTTCACGGGAGGGGTTTTTTGTTTGCCTGGGGTCCAGACCCTAGACCGCTACGCCGCCCTTGAGCAGCGCCAGCACGCGGCCCTGTGTCGGCTGGCCGTCGAACGGGGTGTTGCCCGCGGTGGCCTCCATCTTGCGGCCGTCGACGATCCACGGCTTTTCGGGATCGACCAGCACGACATCGGCCTCCCAGCCTTCGCGCAGCACGCCCGCCTCAACGCCGAGCAACCGGGCGGGCGCGCCGGCGAGCAGGTCGAAGGCGCGCGCCAGATCGATCGCGCCGTCGCGCACCAGCGTCAGCGTCATCGCGAGCAGGGTCTCGGCTCCGGCCATGCCCGGCTCGGCGTCGGCGAAGGGCAGACGCTTGTCCTCCGGGCCGCGCGGATCGTGGCCGCTTGCGATCACGTCGATCGTGCCGTCCGCGATCGCCTCGATCACCGCCTGCCGGTCGCTTTCGCAGCGCAGCGGCGGCGAAAGCCGCGCGAAAGTGCGGAAATCGGCGGTCGCGAGATCGGAGAGCATGAAATGCGCCGGAGTCACACCCGCGGTCGCCGCCACTCCGCGCGCCTTGGCCGCGCGCACGAGGTCGAGCGCAGCGCGAGTGGTGACCTGCCGGAAATGGAGCCGCGCGCCGGTCATCTCGGCCAAAGCGAGGTCGCGCGCCACCGCGAGCGCTTCGGCCCCGGCCGGCGCGCTCGGCAGCCCGAGCCGGGTCGCGATTTCGCCCGCGGTCACCGCCGCCGAACCGGTCAGTGCGGCGTCCTCGGCGTGCGCGACGACCACCAGGTCGAGCATCGCGGCGTATTGCAGCAGCCGCAGCATGACCCCCGAGTCGGCGATCCAGCGCCGCCCGGTGGCCACGCCCCGCGCGCCCGCGTCCTTCATCAACGCGATCTCGGCCAGGTCGCGCCCCTCGAGCCCGCGGGTTGCGGCGGCGAGCGGGTGGACCCAGAAGTCGGGCTTGCCGCTCTTGGCGATGTACGAAATCCGGCTCGGCAGGTCGAGCGGCGGGGCCTGGTCGGGCATCAGCGCCGCGCGTGCGATCCCGCCATAGTGAAACGCCGGCTTGTCGATCGCGAACACGCCGAAATCGACCAGTGCGGGGGCGACCAGCGCGCCCTTCACGTCGATCGTGTCGTCGCCCTCCTCGAGTGCGGCGTCGAGCGCGACGATCCGCCCTTCGGCCAGCCGCAGCGCACCCGCGCGAACGCCCTCGGGCGTGACCAGCCTGCCGCCGGTGATCGTGAGCGGACGCGCCTGTTTCATACCCATTGTCCGTCGTTCCAGCCGGGCACGGCCCGCGCCTTGCGCGTCAGCACGTCGAGGCAGGCCATACGGACCGCGACGCCCATCTCGACCTGGCGGGTGATGATCGAGCGGTCGAGCATGTCGGCAACGTCGCTGTCGATCTCGACCCCGCGGTTCATCGGGCCAGGGTGCATCACCAGCGCGTCTGGCGCGCAACGCTCGAGCCGCTCGCGCGTCAGGCCGTAGAGGTGATGATATTCGCGCGCGGACGGGATGAACTGGCCGCTCATCCGCTCGCTCTGGAGGCGCAGCATCATCGCCACGTCCGCCCCTTCCAGCGCGGCGTCGAAATCGTGAAACGGCTGCGCGCCCATCGCCTCGACGCCCACGGGCATCAGCGCCGGGGGCGCGCAGAGCCGCACGCTCGCGCCCAGCGCCTGGAGACAGAGCATGTTGGAGCGTGCCACGCGGCTGTGCAGAATGTCGCCGCAGATCGTCACCGTCAGCCCGGTGAAGTCCTCGCTCCCCTCGCCCCGGTCCTCGAGCGCGTGGCGCAGCGCGAGCGCGTCGAGCAGCGCCTGGGTCGGATGCTCGTGCTGCCCGTCGCCCGCGTTGAGCACCGGGCAATCGACCTTGCTCGCGATCAGATCGACCGCTCCGCTCGATCCATGGCGGATCACGATCGCGTCGGCGCGCATGGCATTGAGCGTGATCGCGGTGTCGATCAGCGTCTCGCCCTTCTTCACGCTCGACTGCGCGGCGTGCATGTTGATCACGTCCGCGCCGAGGCGCTTGCCCGCGATCTCGAAGCTGAGCAGCGTGCGGGTGGAGTTCTCGAAAAAGGCATTGATGATCGTGAGCCCGGCGAGCTCGTCGCAATGTTTCCCGGGCCGGCGGTTGAACTCGACCCATTGCTCGGCCTCGGCCAGCAGGAACAGGATCTCGTGCCGCTCGAGCTGCGCGATACCGGTCAGGTCGCGATGCGGAAAGGCGCGCGCGCCCGCCGGAAAGCGGCCCGGAGTGTCGTGGGTGTCCGTCGATGCCATCGAAGCGATGCCCTTAGGGAGAGTAGCCCCCTTCGTCGAGCCCTATCGGACGCTGGCACGCTTTCGGGTAGAACCTTGCGCCGTCGCGCACTAGGGTGGCGAGGACACGAAAATTGCGGGGTTTTCCGAGCGATGGGTTTTGCGGGCAAGGTTTGGCGGCTGCTGGTGGGCATCAAGGACGGGATGAGCCTCGTCTTCCTGCTGCTGTTCTTCATGGCGCTCTACGCGATTCTCACCGCCCGCCCGAGCCCGGCGCAAGTGCGCGAAGGCGCGCTGCTGCTAGAGCTCGACGGCGTCGTGGTCGAGGAACAGGCGCCGATCGACCCGATCGCGGTGCTGCTCAGCGGGCAGGAGCCGATCGCCGAATTCCAGTCACGCGATCTCGTCCGCGCGATCGACCAGGCGGCGGGCGACGATCGGATCAAGGCGATCGTGCTCGACCTGACCTCGTTCCTCGGAGGCGGGCAGGTCCACCTGCAGGACATCGGCGCGGCGCTCGACCGCGCGAAGGCGGCGGACAA
The DNA here is from genome assembly GCA_946886175.1 of uncultured Altererythrobacter sp. The sequence continues at coordinate 26,170 of CAMPIA010000002.1, read as the reverse complement.
GCCGGTGCTCACGTACGCGGTGGCCTACGGCGACGATGCGATGATGCTCGCCGCCCACGCGAGCGAGGTCTGGGTCGATCCGCTCGGCGGCGCGGTGATCGCGGGGCCCGGCGGCTCGAACCTCTACTTCGGCCAGTTGCTCGAGAATCTGAAGGTCAACGCGCACATCTACAAGGTCGGCGAATACAAGTCGGCGGTCGAGCCCTATTCCCGATCCGACATGTCCCCCGCGGCGCGCGAGAACTACCAGGCGCTCTACGGCGCGTTGTGGGAGGAATGGCAGGCCAACGTGAAGAAAGCCCGCCCCCAGCTTCAGCTCGACCGCATCACCGGCAATCCCGTCGAATGGGTCGCCGCGAGCAACGGCGACCTCGCGACCGCAGCCAAGAGCGCCGGGCTGGTCGACCGGCTCGGCGGAAAGATCGCGTTCGGCGAACGCGTCGCCGAGATCGCGGGCGAGGACACCTGGGACGATGCGCCGGGCACCTACGCCTATACCGGGCTCGATCCGTGGCTCGCCGAGATCGAGCCCGAGGAACCGGGTAAGGCGATCGGCGTGGTCACGATCGCGGGCACAATCGTCGACGGCGACGCCGGCCCCGGGACCGCGGGCGGCGACCGGATCCGCGACCTGCTGATCGACGCACTCGACGACGATCTCGCGGCCCTGGTGGTGCGGGTCGATTCGCCCGGCGGCTCGGTGCTCGCGTCGGAGGAAATCCGGCGCGGTATCCTGCGCCACAAGGCGAAGGACATTCCGATCGTCGTCTCGATGGCCAACGTCGCGGCGAGCGGCGGCTACTGGGTCTCCACCCCCGCCGACCGCATCTTCGCCGAGCCCGAGACGATCACGGGCTCGATCGGCATCTTCGCGGTCATCCCCACGTTCGAGCAAACCGCCGCCGAATGGGGCGTCACCGCCGACGGCGTGCGCACCACCCCGCTGTCGGGCCAGCCCGATCTGATCGGCGGCTTCACGCCCGAGATCGACGCGATCCTGCAAGCCTCGATCGAGGATGGCTATCGCGACTTCCTCTCCCGGGTCGGCGAATCGCGCAACATGACCGCGGCGCAAGTCGATGCGATCGCCCAGGGCCGGGTGTGGGACGGCGGCACCGCGCGCCAGATCGGACTCGTCGATCAATACGGCGGGCTTCCGGATGCTATCGCCTGGGCCGCCGAACAGGCCGAACTGGAAGAAGGCGACTGGCACGTCGACTATCTCGGCCAGGAGGTGCAGCCTTACGATTCGCTGATCCGCCAGATCGTCGCCGGGGAAAGCGACCGTGCGCCCAGCGGAGACATTTTCGCCATGGTCGCGCTGCGCCAGCAGGGGCTGCTGGCGCAGGCCGCCAACGACGTCGAACGCCTGCTGTCGGTGCGCGGGATGCAGGCCTATTGCATGGAATGCCCGCCATCCGCAGCCACTCGGGCGGCGACTCCGGCGCCGCAGGGCTGGCTCGGCAAACTTCTCGCGTTTATCGGCTGAACCCGCCGGGGCGGCCAGCCCAACAGCCCGCTTGCCAAGCACCGCAGCCCATGGCAAAGGCCCGCCCCTGCCGTGGAGGCGGCCCGGTCCGGCGATCGGGCGAGACACTCCGGCGGGCGCGTAGCTCAGTGGTAGAGCACACCCTTCACACGGGTGGGGTCGCAAGTTCAATCCTTGCCGCGCCCACCATCTTTTCAATGACTTGCTGATTGTCGCCGCTGTTTCAGCGAAATCACCGAGACACCTGGATTTGCCGGGAGTTCGGCCAGCACACCGATCGTCGTTGAAAGGACGGATCGGACTCTATGGTCGATCGCCCCCGTCCTCTCCGGTCAGTCCCGGCGTGTTTGCCGGGTTGTCACGGCGCCGCCTCTTCCGGCCCGTTCGAACCGCAGGTCGATCGAGCGGTTGCCGGCCACCACACCCCGCAGATGGAGCGCATCGAGGAAGGGCGGCAGCACCGGATCGTGGCATTTCACAGCGCCTCGCGCAGGGTCGATGGTCAACCCGGTGGCCGCCGCGATCAATGCGTAAGGAGCGGCGGCCGCCCATGCCTGAGGCGAGCAGGCCACCGGATAGGACGTCGGCCCGCGCTTGGGTCGGCGGGAAAAGCCGCAGAACAGTTCGGGCAGCCGGTGCAGCTCGTCGTAAAAGGCAGCGCCAACCAGGCCGGAGAAGATCTTCGCGACTGCCGCCCGGTGCCCGTAACTGGCAAGCCCGAGAGCGATGAGCGCATTGTCGTGCGGCCAGACCGAACCGTTGTGGTACGACATCGGATTGTAGCGCGCTTCCCCCGACGCGACGGTGCGGACACCCCAACCGCTGTAGAAGCGGCTGCTCATCAGCAGCTTCGCTACTCGACCCGCGCGTTCGGGACTTGCTATTCCGGCGAACAGCGCATGGCCGGCATTGGATGCGAGAACGCGGCACGGAGCCTCGGCACCATCGAGCGCCAGCACATAGGTGCCAAGCTCATCGTCCCAGAATTTCTCCTCGAACGCGCGGCGCAAGTTTTCTGCTTGGGTAGCCAGCGCGGTTGCCGCCCCGGTTTCGCCCAGCGCGCTAGCGATCGCGGAGGCTTCGGTTCTTGCGCCGAACACATAGGCCTGCACTTCGCATAGCGCGATCGCTCCTTCGGCCAGGTTGCCCCCGGCATGAAAGATCGAATCGTGGCTGTCCTTCCAACCCTGGTTGGCCAATCCGCCTTCGCCCATGCGAGAATATGCGAGGAAACCCGCAGGGTCGCGACCGCATTGCCCGTCGATCCACGCGAGCGCGGCCTGGACATTGGGCCAGATCGCGCGGACCGTGTCGATATCGCCGGTCCGGCGCAGGTACATTCCCGCCAGCATCACGAACAGCGGAGTGGCGTCCACCGTGCCGTAGTAGCGCTGGAACGGCACCTCTCCCAGAGACGCCATCTCGCCGCCGCGCATTTCGTGAAGAATTTTGCCCGGTTCGGCGTCGGCGATCGGATCGATCTCGGTCGCCTGGTTGGCGGCGAGGACGCGGAGCACGCCTTTGGCGATATCGGGCGCGATCCAGAGCAGCATCATCGCGGAAATAATTCCGTCGCGGCCGAACACGGTGCTGTACCAGGGCACGCCCGCGTAGGGATAAGCGCCCCATGGCGTTTCGGTCAGGAGCATCTGGATATCGGATGCGGAACGGTCGAGCATCGTATCGAAGCGCTCGTTCGAACTCGTCACGCCGTAGAGGCGTACCTGGCGGGCCCGACTGTCCGTCATGAGCAACCGATAGGCGGCAACGAGATGTGGCGGTTCCGAAGCGGGATCCTCGCCCACGCTGCAGTCGGTCTTGACCAGTATCGTGCGGCGATCGCTGGCGGTCAGATCCAGGTCCCAGCGCGCGCAATCCTCCGACAGGAAGGCAGGCGCCGGATCGAAGTAGAGCGTGGCGCTCCGGCGGATGTCGTCGAGACCGCGATAGCTGAAGCGAACGCTGCGATCGTCCAGAACCTCGACAGCGGTGGTGCCCCTGCGGGTGCGGACATCGCCGCGCACCTCGAAGATATCAGCGAAATCGGCGGCGAAGCGAAGGTCCAGCGGCACCGGGCGATCGACCGGCTCGAAGCGCCTGACGGTGATACGCTCGTAGGCAGTGGCGCCGCGCAGGAACTTCATGCGGCTGATGTAGAGGCTGTCTCTCGCCAGCCACGCAGGCCCGCCCGCCTCAGCAAGCTCGACATTCGTTTGATCGACCACCAGCGCGGCGTTGTCGTCCAGAAGAACGGAGCTGAGCAACAGCGGAGGTTTCCCGCCGACCCGCAGTTCCAGACACGAAAGATATCGCGTGTCTTTGTAGAACAGACCATCCGGGCCGCTCTCGCCCCCGCGGCAATCGCCATCCTTGGCAAAGACCGCAAACAGATCGTCGTGCTTGAGCGTGCGCAACGACCGGTCCACTAGCGAGGTGGTCGCTTCTACATGATGATCATCCGGGCTTGAACGTGCCATGCGCAGAATCAGGCAGCGGCCACTAGCAGCGGCTCCGGCAGCGCCGATGGATCGGCCGACACCAGGCTTTGGTAGAGATCAACATAGTCCTTGGCCATTCGGGCGGACGTAAATCTCTCGTCGAAAGCCGCCCGGACCCCGTCTCGCGAGAGCGCCGCCGCCGCGTGGACGGCGGCAACGGCCTCATCGATGCTTTCGACCAGATAGCCGCTCCGCCCCGGTTCGATCACTTCGGGCGTGGACCCGTTTCGCCAGGCGACGACCGGCGTGCCGGCCGCCATCGCTTCGACCATCACCAGGCCGAACGGCTCCGGCCAGTCGATCGGGAACAGTAGCGCCCTGGCCCCGCCGAGGAATGCAGCCTTCTGCGCATCGCCCACTTCGCCGATGAATTCGATCTGCGTGCCATCTACCATGGGCTCGATCTGGTCGCGGAAATAGCTGAGATCGACACGATCCACTTTGGCCGCGATCTTGAGCTTCATACCCGCGCGTTTGGCGATCTCGATCGCCCGGTCGGGGCGCTTCTCCGGCGATATCCGGCCGACGAACGCGAGATACTCGCCGCCCTGCGCCATCGGGATGAGCTCTCGCGGCATGCCATGGTGGACGGTGCCGATGAAATTCGCGTGGGCGATCGGGATCCGCTGGTTGTCTGAAATCGACACCAGTTTCATCTCCGGAAACGCGTCGAACACGGGGAGATTATCGAGCAGGTCCTGCCGTCCGTGCAAGGTCGTCAGGCACTTGCCGGCCAGTCCGCGGAACAGCGGGTATTGCAGCAGATCGACGTGAAAATGGATTATGTCGAACTGATCGGCGGCTCGAAACACCCGATCGAGCATCGCGAGCGTGTACGCGGTGTGATCGTTGACGCCGCCCAACCTCAGACCCGTCGAGGCGCATGGCACCAGTCGTGCCGATGTTTCCGAGTCTCCGCTGGCGAACAAGGTCACATCGTGCCCCAGGTCGATCAGCGCTTCGGTCAGCCACCACACTACACGCTCCGTTCCTCCGTAGAGTTTAGGCGGAACGGCTTCGGCGAGCGGCGCGATCTGGGCGATACGCATATTGTTTCTTTCGTTGACCTTGGGGCGGGCGCGCCCACCAGGGCCGATCAGTGGAACTGATCAGTCGATTGCAGGGACGCTCATGGTGTCACGTCCCGGGCAGCCAGCGATCCGTCTCGCGCTTGTCTTCCATAGCCTGCTTGAGGTGCGCCAGATCATTCCAGGCGAGTGCGCTTTTCTCGAAGCGGATACGCCCGTTCTCGGTGTCCATGTTGGCGGCGGACAGCGTGTCCGCGGCCGCGCGCTCGAGGCACCATTGGGACGATTCTTCCCGGCTCGTTTTAGCGGCCGGCGCAAGCGCCGGTTCCAGCCGGGCGGGAGCGGCGGCGGTCCCCGTCCCCTCGCCCTCCGTTTCGCTACGATGAGTACCCTGCCCGGAATCGGGGCTGGGTTCCGCTATCGCGCGAACATCATTTTGCGGGGGCTCGCTCGCGGCTTCAGGAAGCCCATGACGCGTCGCAGCGTCGATAGCGAGAGAGCCGGGTTCAATGGTCGATGTCATGGCGCACCTGTCTCACAAAGCGGGAGCACGACGTGTCTCCCAGTCACAAGGCGCTTGCGAATGATCAGGTGATAATGCGGATATAGGGTGCCAGAAGTCCGATTGCGAGATGGGCGGCGGCGATGGTTGCAATCTGTGGCCGTCGCGCTCCGCCGCTTTCGAGATGGTCCGCGCATTGCCTCGGCCACCGCCGCGCAATGATTCAGCGATCCGCGGCGATGCCCCTTGCGAGCAGATCGTGGGCGACCGCGGCGATGTTCTCCGCCGGCACTTCGCCGTCGTTCCAGACTGCGTAGCGCAGGCCGAGAAAGACGTTCATTCCCATGATCGCCCAGGCATGCGCTTCCTCGAGGTCGGGGCGCAGCTCGCCCTTGCGGCCGCCTTCATGCAAGCGCTCGAGGATGCGAGCGCCGGTCGTCTCGTAGTGCTGGCGGTAGCTTTCCGGATCGACGAATTCGGCTTCGTCGATGATCCGGTAGACTTCCTTGTGCTCGGCGGCGAAGCGCAGGAAGGCGGCGAGCGCGGCGCGTTCGCGCTCCAGCGCCGATACCGGTTCGCCCGCCGACTCGATCAGAGCGTCGCGCGCCGCCACTTTCACCGCCTCGCTCATGTCGCGCACGAGCGCGCGGAAGATCGCATCCTTGGAATCGAAGTACGTGTAGAAACTGCCCAGCGCGGTGCCTGCGCGCGCGGTGATCGCGCTGATCGAGGCTTCGTGAAATCCCTTTTCACCGAACTCGGCCGCCGCCGCGTCGAGCAGCTTGCGCAATGTCCGCCGGCCGCGATCGGTCCGCGGCTGCTTGGCGTTCCCCGCCGCCGTGGCTGGCGTCCCCGTGTCCATCGACGACCATGGCTAGGCGCACAATTTGCATCGGGCAATAGAAAACTTGAAACTTGGTTCATGTTTCAATATCGGTACGGCAGACGAGGACAGGAGAGGATCGATGAGGGTGTCGAATTCACGTATTGCGGCCGTTCTGCTGGGCGGCTCCGCCGCCATCGCGTTTACCGCCGCGCCCGCCGTGGCGCAGGAGGCTCCCCCCGCTGACGAAGCCCCGGCCGCCGAAACGGATCAGGCCGATTCGGGCATGATCGTGGTCACCGCCCGGCGGCGCGAGGAACGGCTGCTCGACGTGCCCGTGGCCGTCACCGCCTTCAGCGGCGAAGAACTGGCGCAGCGCGGGGCGCTCGACATTACCGATGTCGCGCAGGTGACCCCCAACGTCACACTCGAAGCGTCGCGCGCAACCAACTCCACCCTGTCGGCCTTCATCCGCGGCGTCGGCCAGCAGGATCCGGTGTCCGGTTTCGAAGCCGGCGTCGGCATTTATCTCGACGATGTCTATCTCAACCGGCCGCAGGCCGCGGTGCTCGATATCTACGATGTCGAGCGGATCGAGATTCTGCGCGGGCCGCAGGGCACGCTTTACGGCCGCAACACGATCGGCGGCGCGGTGAAGTACGTCACGAGGCGTCTGCCGCAGGAATTCTCGTTCAAGGCGCGCGCGACCTACGGCACTTACGACCAGGCCGAAGCCGTCGTGACGGCCTCGGCCCCGCTGAACGATATCGTGCGGGTCGGCGGCTCGGTCGCGCGGCTTTCGCGCGGCGGGATCGGCGACAATCTCACGCTCGGAATCGAAAACTACAACAAGAACGTGTGGGGCGGGCGGCTTTCGCTCGAGATGGGCGGCTACGGCGAGCCGGTCTTCATCCGCGTGTCGGGCGACTACACGCGCGACAAGAGCAACCCTCGCGGCGGCCACCGGTTGATCCCGGGCCTCGTCTCGGGCGCGCCGGTGCTCGACAACGTTTACGACACGCGCGGCGGGCTCGACGATCCGGAACAGGATGTCGAAGCCTACGGCATGGCGATCAACGCCGAAGTCCTGTTCAGCGACGCCCTGACTTTCCGCTCGATCTCCGCCTGGCGCCGGGACGACAGCTACACTCCGATCGACTTCGACGCGCTGCCCGCGGTCGATCTCGACGTGCCGGGCGTCTATTTCAACGAGCAGATCAGCCAGGAATTCCAGCTTTTGTGGGACGACGGCGGGCCGCTTGCGGGGCTGGTCGGGCTTTATTATCTCGACGCCAGGGCCGACACGCTGTTCGACGTGCGGCTGTTCACCACCGTGCCCGGCCTCGGCCTCACCGCCTTCACTTCGGCCGAGGTCGACACCGAGACTTACGCGGTGTTCGGCGATTTCACCTACGACATCACCGAACAGTTCAGCGTTTCGCTCGGCGGCCGGTACACGTGGGACGAGCGCACGGCATCGATCCTGCGCCAGCAGTATATCCTCGGCGGCTCCCCGTTCTTCGGCGGTCCGGGCGCTCCTCTGGGCGCGCCGCAGACCGACTTCGACGGCAGCGAGGAATTTAAGAAGTTCACCCCGCGCGCCTCGATCAGCTACATGCCGACGCCCGATCACAACTTCTACGCGAGCTATTCGCAGGGCTTCAAGGGCGGCGGCTTCGATCCGCGCGGGGTCGGGGTCAACGCTCCGGCCGCTGTTCCCCTCATGCCGACCGACGAGGAAGTCGCCGACTTCCTCAGCTTCGCGCCCGAGACGGTCGACAGCTACGAGCTGGGCTACAAGGGCAGCCTGATGGGCGGCGCGGTCAACGTCGCCGTGGCCGCGTTCTACGCCGACTACACCGACGTCCAGATCCCCGGCTCGGTCGCCTGCACCATTCTGGTCGCCGGCGCGCCCACGCCATCGTTCTGCGGCGTCGTCTCGAACGCGGGCAAGGCGAGCTTCAAGGGGATCGAGTTCGAAGGCAGCGCGAGGCTGGGCGGCGGGTTCAACCTCTCGACCGCGCTCGGCTACATCGACGCCGAGTACGACGAATACATCACCAATATCGGGGGCCAGCCCACAGACGTCGCCGAGTTCCGCGAGGTGCAGAACACGCCGGCGTTCACCGCCAGTGGGACCGCCAGCTACACCACCGCCCTGGGTGACGGGGACATCTATTTCGGCACGACGGTCTCTTACCGCAGCAAGACCTACCAGTTCGAAATCCCCAACCCTTATATCGATCAGGAGGGTTATGCGCTGGTCGACGCGAGCCTGGTCTATACCGCGCCGGGCGAGCGCTGGAGTATCGGGCTCTACGGCAAGAACCTGACCGACAAGCAGTACAAGACGTCGGGCTATACCTTCGTAGCGGCCGACCCGACGACCGGGGCGATTCCGCTCGGGGCGAACGGCTTCCCGATACCGACGCTCGGGCCTGAAGGCACGCTGACCGCGTTCTACGGCAACCCGCGGCAGGTCTTCGTCACCGCGACGCTCAAGTACTGAGTTCCATACACGGGATGCAGGGGGCGGGAGCGCGAGCTTCCGCCCCTTCGCGTCGCAAACGGATCAGGACGCTTGTTGGCTGCGGCGTGGCACGGCCGTGTCCTGCTCCCCCTCGATCGGGACATCGAACGCCCGCACATAGTCGCCGAGCCGGTCGAGCACCTCGCCTTCGGACAGTCCGAATTCTTCCAGGCTGTAGGCGTGGGGCTTGCGCTTGAGCGCGCTCGCGCGGCGCATGTAGTTTTCCATCCCGGGCAGCGCGGGCGCCATGTCGAGTTCGAGGAAGCGGTAGACGCGCTCCATCGTCCCGCACCAGTCTCGCTCCATATCCTCGTACTGGACGTCGATCATCCGTTCGGGGGGGATGGCCTCGCGCGCGGCGCGCATCCGCTCGACCTGGAGCGCGGTCTTGCCCAGCCATTCCTGGCCCATGCGCTGCGGATCGACGTGGTCGGAATAGATGATCGTCTGGTTCCACGCGAGCGAGGTCGCGCTGCCGACTACCTTGAGCGGATCGCGATGGGTGAAGATCAGCCGCGCGTCGGGAAACACCTCGAGCAATGCGGGCAGGTCGAGCATGTGCTGCGGGGTCTTGAGAATCCACGGACGGATGCTGGAGACCTGCTGCGACCAGCCGACCAGCCGCAGCAGATCGGCCATGTGGCGATAGGCGGGCGTGGCGCTCTCGCTCTCGCACCAACGGCCATAGCTTGGCACGTGCCACTGCGCCTCGTGCTTCATGCCCCACATGCTCGCGACCAGCAGGCCGAGTTCTTCCTCGGGCTCGTAGGGCCCGGTCGGGTGGATCGAGAGCGTGCGCGGGTTGGCGAGCCGTGCGACTTTCATGATCCGCGCCGCGAGCACAGGGCGAAAATCATCCGTTTCGCCCGCCAGCACTTCTTCGAAATCGGGCCGCGGCACCGGGCTGATCGTCTCGAAACTGCGCATGTGGCTGAAGCGCCGGTCGCTCGCGAGCAGACGGTGCATGCGCGTTGTGCCCGAGCGCATCGGGCCCACGATCACCACCGGGCGCGGCATCGGGCGGGCGAGGATTTCGGGGTGCCGCCTGAACCACATCTGCGCCCACAGCCGGTCGCGCAGCACGTGATGGAACTGCTGGGCGGCCGACCAGTCGCCCGCCGCGTTGAGCCGCGCCTCGGTGCGAACGGCGTCGAGCAGCACGTCCATCGGTGCTTCGAACCAACGGTCGCCGAAGTCGTCGAGGCCGGTCGCCGCGGCGGCCCGATCGAGCAGCTGATCTTTCTCGAGCCGCGCCGGGGCGATCGCGCCGATCCGGCGGCCACCGCGGATCGCGGTGTCGAGCACGTCGATAAAGGGTGTCCGCCGCGGCGGCCGGAGGGCGTGTTGGCGCATTCTTCTGCCTTGGCTGGACTTGGCTTGCGGGGCGCGCTGCCAATCGATCCGCCGCCTGTCTACCCTCACCACCCCTTTCGCATTCCTGAAGCCGCTGGAAATGCCAGCTTCACTGGGGCATAGGCCGCGCCCATGCACGACATCCGCCTGATCCGCGACGATCCGCAAGCCTTCGACGCCGCCCTCGCGAAACGGGGTGTCGCACCGGCCGCCGAACGCCTGATCGCGCTCGATGCCAAGCGCCGCGAGGTGACGACGCGGATGCAGGAGGCGCAGGGCCGCCGCAACGACGCATCGAAGGCGATCGGCCAGGCGATGGCGCAGGGCGACAAGGACCGCGCCGAGGCGCTCAAGGCCGAAGTCGCCGAGGTGAAACAGACGCTTCCCGCGCTCGAGGATCAGGACCGCACGCTCGCCGCCGAGTTGAACGATGCGCTCGCGCGGCTGCCCAACCTGCCCGCCGACGACGTGCCGCCCGGCGAGGACGAAAGCGGCAACGTCGAGATCGCGCAATGGGGCGAGCGGCGCGAATTCGCCTTCGAGCCCAGAGAGCACGCCGATCTCGGCCCGGCGCTCGGCATGGATTTCGAGACCGGCGCGAGCATCGCCGGCGCGCGCTTCACCTTTCTGCGCGGCCAGATGGCACGGCTCCACCGCGCACTCGGCCAGTTCATGCTCGACCGCCAGACCGGCGAGAACGGCTACACCGAATGCGCCCCGCCGCTGATGGTGCGCGAGGAATCGCTGTTCGGCACCGGCCAGTTGCCCAAGTTCGCCGAGGACAATTTCCAGACCACCGACGGGCGCTGGCTGATCCCGACCGCGGAGGTTTCGCTCACAAATGCCGTGCGCGAGCAGATCATCGATGAGGGCGAGTTCCCGATCCGCATGACCGCGCTCACCCCCTGCTTCCGCTCCGAGGCGGGCGCGGCGGGCAAGGACACGCGTGGCTTCATCCGCCAGCATCAGTTCGAGAAAGTCGAGATGGTCAGCGTCGTGCGGCCCGAGGAGAGCGAGGCCGAGCACGAGCGGATGACCGAATGCGCCGAGGGCGTGCTGCGGGCACTTGGCCTGCCCTATCGCAAGATGCTGCTCTGCGCGGGTGACATGGGCGCGACCGCACGCAAGACCTACGATCTGGAAGTCTGGCTGCCCGGCCAGGGCGCATGGCGCGAAATCAGCTCTTGCTCCAACTGCGGCGACTATCAGGCGCGGCGGATGAACGCGCGCTACAGGCCGGAAGGTTCGAAGAAGACCGAGTTCGTCCACACCCTCAACGGCTCGGGCCTCGCGGTCGGGCGCACGCTGGTGGCGGTGCTGGAGACCTATCAACAGGAAGATGGCTCGGTGGACGTGCCCGAGGCGCTGCGGCCGTGGATGGGCGGGATCGCACGGCTCGAACCCTGAACCGTCATGCTGAACTTGTTTCAGCATCCATCCTGCCTCACAGACGGCGGATCAGCAGGCGAAATGGACCCCGAACCGAGTTCGGGGTGACAGACCAGACAAGCGAGAACCATGCGCATCCTCCTCACCAACGATGACGGCATCCACGCTCCCGGCCTCAAGGTGCTCGAGGAAATCGCGCGCGAGTTCTCCGACGATATCTGGATCTGCGCCCCGAGCGAGGAACAGTCGGGCACCGGCCATTCGCTCACCCTCACCCGCCCGGTGCGCATGCGCAAGCACGACGAGCGGCGCTTCTCGGTCACCGGCACCCCGACCGACGCGGTGACGATGGGGCTGCGCAAGGCGATGGACGGCGCGCCCGACGTGATCCTGTCGGGCGTGAACCGCGGCGCCAACCTTGCCGACGACATCACCTATTCGGGCACCGTCTCGGCCGCGATCGAGGGCGCGCTGGCGGGGGTGCGCTCGATCGCGCTCAGCCAGGTCTATGCGCGCGAGGGCATGGGCGACGAGGTGCCGTTCGGCGCCGCGCGCGAATGGGGCGCGAAAGTGCTAGCGCCGCTGCTCGATGCGCCGCTGCCCAAACGCACGCTGGTCAACGTCAACTTCCCCGCGCTGCCGCCCGAACAGGTGAAAGGCATCCGCGTCGTGCGACAGGGTTTCCACGACTATTCGCGCGGCACCGTGGTCGAGGGGCGTGACCCGCGCGGCTACAAGTATTACTGGTTCGGGCTCGAGGCGATCGAGCACACGCTCGATCACGGCACCGATCTGGAGGCGATCGACGAGGGCTATGTGTCGGTGACGCCGCTCCAGCTCGATCTCACGCATCACGCTTCGCTCGGCGAGCTCGGCGAGCGCTACGGCGGATGAAACGCCTGGGCCTGCTCGCGCTCTCTCTGCTGCTGATCGCCGCCGCCGATCCCGCGACCGAGACCGAGCACGTGGTGGCCGAGGGCGAGACACTGGGCGGCATCGCCAACCGCGCTAGCGTCCCCGCCGCGGTCATCGCGGCTGCGAATGGCCTTGCCGAACCCTACGAGGTGCAAGCCGGGCAGCGGCTGGTAATCCCGCGCCAGCGCAGTCACACGGTCAAGACGGGCGAGACCGGCTATGCGATCGCCCGGCGTTACGGCGTGCCGTTCGCGCAACTCGCGATCGCCAACGGGCTAGAGCCGCCGCACACCGTCAAGGTGGGACAGCGGCTGATCGTCCCGGCGGTCGCCACCGCCCCGCCCCCAACGCCCGCGCTGCGCGACGAGCCCTATTTTCGCTGGCCGCACGACGGCGCCGTGCTGCTCGGCTTTTCGGATAGCCACGACGGGATCGACATAGCCGCAAACCCGCTCGAAATGGTCCGCGCCGCGGCGAGCGGCACGGTGGTGTTCGCGGGCGAAGAAGCGACGCGTTTCGGCCGCCAGGTACTGATCGACCACGGCAACGGCTGGCAGACATCCTACGGCCACCTCGCGAAAATCACGGTGCGGAAGGGCGATATCGTAAAAGCCGGCGAACGCGTCGGACTGACCGGCGACGCCGGCGTGGCGACCCGCACCGAGCTGCACTTCGAGATCCGCAAGGACGGGCGCGACGTCGATCCCGAAAGCAAGCTGCCCGGGCGCGGCGAGCGATGAAGGAAACACATCCGTTTGCCAGGCGGCGGCGCCCGCGCCAGCGCGGTGGCTCCCGCTTCAAGCCGCTGCGGCGCGCGCTCAAGGTTCCGGTCTGGGCCGATCTCGGCATTCGCGTCGGCGCCGCGCTGGGGCTCGTGTTCATGGTGGTGATGATCCACTGGTGGGACCGCGAGGGGCTGGTCGACAATCTCGACGGCGAAGTCAGCTTCCTCGACGTCGTCTATTTCACCATGATCTCGATCACCACCACCGGCTTCGGCGACATTGCTCCGATCAGCGACCGCGCGCGGCTGGTCGAGGCGGTGATCGTGACCCCCATCCGCTTCGCCGTGATCTTCATCTTCGTCGGCGCGGCATACGATTTCATCATCAGGCGCAGCTGGGAGAAATGGCGCATGGCCCGCATCCAGGAAAAGCTCTCGGGCCACGTCGTGGTCCTCGGTTTCGGCGTCTCGGGATCGGAGGCCGTGGTCGAACTGATCGAGCGTGGGACCGATCCGCGGCACATCGTGGTGATGGACACGCGCGAAGAGCGGCTGGCCGCGGCCGAATCGCTCGGTTGCAACGTCATGGCGGCCGACGCGACGCGCGACGACAGCCTGATGGCGGTGCGCATCGCCGAAGCGTGCACCGTGCTGGTATCCGCCGGGCGCGACGACGCCTCGATCCTGATCGTACTGACCGTGCGCCACCTGGCGCCCGACGTGCCGATCAGCGTAGTGGTGCGCGCGGCGGATAATGAACTGCTCGCCCGGCAGGCCGGCGCCGACAACGTGATCAACCCGGTGCGCTTCACGGGCCTGCTGCTCGCGGGCAGCGCGCAAGGCACCCATATCTCCGACTATATCGACGATCTCGCGTCGGTCACCGGGCGGGTCCACCTGGTCGAGCGGCCGGTTCACCCCGAGGAGATCGGCAAGCCGCTGAGCGATCTCGCCACCGGCGGCAAGGGTCTGCGAATCTATCGCGACAGCGCCCCGATCGGCTTCTGGGAAGACGGCGCGGGCGCGCTCCAGGCCGGCGACGTGGTGGTCGAGATCGTGCCGACCACCGAAAACGAAGCCGCCCAGCCGAAGAAGGCCTGAGACCTCGCCGAAGCGATTCTACAGCAGCCAGAACACCCCGCCCATCGCGAGGTAAGCGGCGAGCCAGTAGCCCGCGTCGATCATCGCCACCCGCGTCGGCACGCGGATATGGCTGAAGCTGATCCACAATGCGGGGATCACGAACGCGAGCGCGAGCCCGCCCGACATCATGAAATAGAGCCACGGCTTCATCGCCAGCGTCGCCTCACCCACACGCGCGAACATATGCCCGAGCATCGCCGCGGTGAGGAGGAGAAGTGCGCCGGTGATCGCGGCGACGACTTCGGGGCGGCGGCGGACCGCGATCTTGCCCGGCGCCACCCGGCGCGCTTTCGCCCGGCCGAACACCGGGCCGAACCACACGAATGCGAGCAGACCAGCCGCCAGCGCGGCGACCACGACTGCAACCCAGTTGACCGGACCCACGGGAGCGTTCTCCTCTGCTTGCGGTATATGGTAGCGCAAACCGCGCCGCAGGTGTAGGGCGCGCCGCGCAATGTCCGCCACCGCCACCACCATGATCCCCGACCGGAAGAAAGTCGGAATGGTCAGCCTCGGCTGTCCCAAGGCGCTCGTCGATAGCGAGCGCATCCTCACGCGGCTGCGCGCAGACGGCTACGCGATGAGCCCCGACTACGCCGGGGCCGACGTGGTGCTGGTCAACACCTGCGGCTTCCTCGACAGTGCGAAGGAGGAAAGCCTGGCCGCAATCGGCGAGGCGATCGCCGAGAACGGCCGCGTAATCGTGACTGGCTGCATGGGCGAGGAGGCCGACGCGATTCGCGCCGCGCACCCCGCGGTCCTCGCGGTGACCGGCGCGCATCAGTACGAGGCCGTGGTCGAAGCGGTGCACAAGGCCGCGCCGCCATCCCAGGGCCCGTTCGTCGATCTGATTCCGCAGCCCGACATCAAACTTACACCCCGCCACTACAGCTATCTCAAGATTTCGGAGGGCTGCAATCACTCCTGCGCCTTCTGCATCATCCCGCAATTGCGCGGGAAGCTCGCCAGCCGCCGGGTGGACGCGGTGCTGCGCGAGGCCGAGAAGCTGGTCGCCGCGGGCACGCGCGAGCTGCTGGTCATCAGCCAGGACACCAGCGCCTACGGCGTCGATACCCGGCACGAGAGCCGCACCTGGCACGGGCGCGAGGTGCGGGCGCATATGACCGATCTCGCCCGCGAGCTCGGGCATTTGCGGACACCGGAGGGCCAGGTGCCGTGGGTCCGCCTGCACTACGTCTATCCCTACCCGCACGTCGATGCGGTGATCCCCCTGATGGCCGAGGGGCTGCTGACGCCCTACCTCGACATCCCGTTCCAGCACGCCAGTCCGAAGGTGCTGAAGGCGATGAAGCGCCCGGCGAACGAGGCCAAGGTGCTCGAGCGCATCAAGCAATGGCGCGCCATCGCCCCCGACCTTACCATCCGCTCGAGCTTCGTGGTCGGCTTCCCCGGAGAGACCGAGGACGACTTCGCCTACCTGCTCGACTGGCTCGAGGAAGCGCAGCTCGACCGCGTCGGCGCGTTCCGGTTCGAGCCGGTCGAAGGCGCCGCGGCGAACACCCTGCCCGATCCGGTGCCCGAGGCGGTCAAGGAAGAACGCTACGCCCGGCTGATGGAAGTCACCGAGCGGATCAGCGCGGCCAAGCTCACCGCCAAGGTCGGCCGCACGCTGCCGGTGATCGTCGACGAAGTCGGCGAACCCGACGAAGACGGCGACGTGGGCGCCACCGCCCGCAGCCAGGCCGACGCCCCCGAAATCGACGGCCAGGTCTTCCTCCGCAACGTGCCCGAGACACTGCGTCCCGGCGACATCGTCGATGCGGTGATCGAAGATGCGGACGCGCACGATCTTTACGGCGCGCCGGCCTGAGCGATGCCCTGCGATCGAGCGGTCTAAGGGAAGCCCCGGCTCGCTGCCCGTGAGTCCGGCCAAGCCGGGATCGATTTCCGCACGGTTTAATTCAGTCAGGTCACCATATTCACGGGCACACGGGCGGCTTCTGGCCGCGCTCGGGCGGCATCCCGGTCGCGCACCACGACACGCTCTTATTGCAATTGATTATCATTGACGCGCAGCGCGCCGCCGCCTAGGCGCGCGCCATGCATCGCAGCACGATCCGCGCCTGGTATCTGGTCCACAAGTGGAGCGGCATCGTGCCCACGGTGTTCCTGCTCATGCTGTGCGTGACCGGGCTTCCGCTGATCTTCCACGACGAGATCGAAGCGCTCGAGGGCGTCGATTACGAGACCGCGCTGCCCGGCCCGCCCTCGGCCGAAAGCGGGGTGCCGCTCGATACCATGCTCGCCGCCGCGCTTGCCGAGCGGCCGGGCGAAGTGCCGCTGTTCATGGCCTTCAGCCAGGAAAGCCCGCTGCTGACCGTCACCACCGGCCCCACGCCCGATGCGGCGGGCGAGGATATGACGCTGCTGTTCTTCGACCGCGCGACCGGCGAATCGCTCGGCCCCGCGCCGGGCGGCGGGGTGATGGAATTCCTGCTCCAGCTCCACACCGACATGTTTCTGGGCCAGCCGGGCATGTGGTTTCTGGGCGCAATGGGCGGGCTGTTCGTGGTCGCGCTGGTTTCCGGCACGGTGCTCTACGCGCCGTTCATGCGGCGGCTCGCGTTCGGCACGCTTCGGCTGGAGCGGAGCCGCCGCGTCGGGCGGCTCGACCAGCACAACCTCGGCGGGATCGTGGTGCTCGGCTGGGCGCTGGTGGTGGGCGGCACGGGGATGATCAACGCCTTCGCCGACCCGCTGGTAAACAGCTGGCGCGAGGGCGAGCTGGCCGCGATGACCGCCGAGTTCGGCGGCGCCGAAGCGCTCGCACCGGCGGACTACGGTTCGCTCGACACCGCGATGGCGCAAGCCAAGGCGGCGCTGCCCGGCCGCAACCCGCAGTTCATCGGCTTTCCCGGCGGCGACTGGAGCACCGGGCGGCACTATGCCGTGTTCTTCCAGGGCGACCGGCCGCTGACCGAGCACCTGCTCACCCCCGCGCTGATCGACGCCGAGAGCGGCGCACTGGTCGATGCGCGGGCGATGCCTGCGCTCAATCAGGCGCTGATGATGTCGAAGCCGCTCCACTTCGGCGATTACGGCGGGCTGCCGCTGAAGGTCGTTTGGGCGCTGCTGACGCTGGCGACGATCTGGGTGCTGTGGACCGGCGTGCTGCTGTGGTGGCGGCGGTCGCCCGGTGAAGTCGAGCGGCGGGTCGCCGAGATCCGCGGCGGCGGCGGCATCGGTACCGGAGGGCAGCTCGCATGAAGCCGTTCGCGCTCCCGCACCGCCGCCGCACCCGCCGCAGCCTCGCGGCCGTGTTCGCAGTGCCGCTGGCGCTGCTCGCGGCGAGCATCGCCGGGCTCGTGCTCGGACTGACGGGCAACGGCACGCCCGATCTCGCCGCCTGGCTACTTCTTTCGCTTCCCATTCTCGCGTTCGCAATCGCCTGGCGGCGGCGCGGCAAGCCTTCCAGCAACAGAAAGATCTGACATGACGCTTCGTTTCGCCTTCGCGGCTTCAACCCTCGCGCTCGCCGCCGCAGCCGCGCCCGCCATGGCGCAGGAGACGAGCGAGGAGATCGTCGTCACCGCCCAGCGCGAGAACGCGACCGAGGTGGTCAACGGCGGCGATCTCGGCGCGCTCGGCAACAAGGATTCGATCGACGTCCCCTTCGTAGTGCGCACGTTCGACGACAGCCTGATCGCGAACCAGCAGCCGCTGACCCTGGGCGAAGTGCTCGAGAACGATCCCTCGGTGCGCACGACCTACGCGTTCGGCAATGCCGCCGAACAGTTCGTGATCCGCGGGTTCCAGCTCTTCGGCGACGATATCGGCATGAACGGCCTCTACGGCATCACCCCGCGCCAGCTCGTCGCGCCCGAGCTCTATTCCGGCGTGCAAGTGCTGAACGGCTCGAGCGCGTTCCTCAACGGCGCGGCCCCTGGCGGCACCGGAGCCGGCGGCAGCGTGAACCTGCAGCTCAAGCGCGCGACGCGCGATCCGCTGACCCGCGTGACCGCGAACTATATCTCGAGCGCGCACCTTGGCGGCAGCGCCGACATCTCGCGCCGGTTCGGCGGCAACGAAAGCATGGGCCTCCGCGTCAACGCCGCCTACCGCAGCGGCGACGTGGCGATCGACGACGAGTTTCGCGAGACGCTGGCCGCGGGCGGTGCGTTCGACTGGCAGGGCGACAACGCGCGGTTCTTCCTCGACGCCGCGTTCCAGCGCATCGAGGTCGGGCGGCTGCGGCCGCAGGTCGTGATCGGCGGCGACGCCATACCCACGCCTCCCGACAGCGACCTCAACTACGGCCAGCCCTTCGCCCGCACCGAGTTGCGCGATGTCTTCGCCCTGGCACGCTTCGAATACGACGTGGCCGACAACGCCACGTTCTACGTCACCGGCGGCGCGCTCGATGGCAACGAGGAAGGCATCTACAACGGGATCACCGTGCTCGACGCGCAAACCGGCGCGGCGAGCGGCACGGCCAACATCATTCCCGCCCGCATCAACAACGAAGCGATCGAGGCGGGGATGCGGATCAACCTTGGCTCGGCGATCACCCACGAATTCAACTTCGGCGCCAACGTGAACTGGCAGGAATTCCGCACTGCGTTCGATTTCCGCGAGGGGTTCGCAACCAATCTCTACGATCCTGCGATCGTCGACATCCCGACCCGATCGACCTTCGCTTCCGGCGATCTCGACAATCCGCCGGTGTCGAATCGTTCGCGGCAGTTCAGCGTCTTCGCGTCGGACACCATCGGGCTGTGGGACGATCGTCTGCTCCTCACCGGCGGCCTGCGATTGCAGGAACTCAAGGCCGGGCTGGCCGATCCGTACACCGAAAGCGCGGTGACGCCGGTTGCAGGGATCGTATTCAAACCCACCTCCTTCACGTCGGTCTTCGCCAACCGCATCGAGGCGCTGAGTCAGGGGCCGGTCGCCCCCAATTCAGGCATCGACCCGGACAATCCGGGCGGCCCGGTCCTGCCCGTGACCAACGCCGGCGCCGTGCTGCCGCCGTCGAAGTCGGTCCAGTACGAAATCGGCGCCAAGATCGACGTGGGTATCGCCAGCCTCAGCCTCTCGGCCTTCGAAATCGAGCAGCCGAGCTTCTTCCTCGGGCCCGATCCGGACAACGCCGGCGCGCTGCTGTACAGCGACTTTGGCCGCCAGCGGAACCGGGGCATCGAGCTCTTCCTCGCGGGCGAACTCGCCCAGGGGCTGCGCCTGATCGCAGGCGGCACGGTCATCGATGCCGAACTCGCGGACACGCCGGGGGGCGTGAACGAGGGCAACACCGCGCTGGGCGTGCCCGACTATACGGTCAACGCCAATGTGGAATGGGACCTGCCGTTCGTTCCCGGCCTGACGCTCACCGGCCGTGCGGTCCATACCGGAGAGCAATTCGCAAACAACACCAACACCCTGGAAATCGGCGACTGGACGCGGTTCGATCTCGGTGCGCGGTATGTCTTCGCCGCTGCGGCGACGCCCGTCACCCTGCGCCTCACGGTCGATAACGTAGCCGACGCGGAATACTGGGCATCGGCCTACACCGCGTTCGCCAGCTCGGGCGCGCGTTTGCTCCAGGGCCGCCCGCGCACGGTGAAAGCTTCGGTTTCGGTCGATTTCTAGGGGCGCAGCGTTCGCAGCGTCACCGAGCGGCGCGTGACGGCCATGGGGGCGATCGAATGCTCCCAACCTTCGCGCGCCTCGCCGCTCAACAGGTAGAGCGAGCGCGGGGGCAGCTCGACGCTGCGGCGTTCGAAGCCTTGTCCCGCGCGGCGGCGCAGGCGGAGCACAGCGGGCGCCGAGAGCGAGAGCCCCAGCACCTCGCCGTATTGCGGCCGGTCGCGGTGCCAGCCGATGCCCGCTCCGGGATCGTAGCGGGTCAGCAGCGCCTGGACGAACGCCGCCGGGTCGCGCCCGGTTTGCGGTGCGAGCACGGCGCGCAGCGTCTCGATCCAATCCGGCAGCGGCGGGGCGTCGGTCGTGCGGCCGCGCTGGTAGTCGTAGGCCGAGCCGTAGTTCGCGGTCAGCCGCTTGCCGCGCCATTGCCCGAAGCGGAACGGTTCGAGCGGGGCGGCGTCGATATGCGCCGCGATCGCGCGCTCGATCTCCGCGTCGATCGCGTCTTCGACGAGCAGCATCCCCGGCGCCGGCGTTTCGGGGGCGAAGAGGTCGATCTGGCGGGCCACGGCGCCTATATGGGCGCGATGCCGCACCACGCCACCACGCTCGCCTTCGACACCCGGGGCCCCGGCCTGAGCGAGATCACGCGCGAGGTCGCCGCGTGGCTGGCCTCGACCGCAATCGAGGCCGGGCTGCTGACCGCGTTCTGCCGCCACACTTCGGCCTCGCTGCTGATCACCGAGAACGCGGCACACGCGGTGCGCGGCGATCTGTTGCGCTGGCTCGACCGGCTTGCGCCGCAGGGCGCCCACTACGAGCATGACGACGAAGGGCCCGACGACATGCCCGCGCACCTGAAGGCCGCGCTGACCGGCGCGAGCCAGTCGATTCCGGTGATCCACGGCCGGCTGGCGCTCGGCACCTGGCAGGGCCTGTTCCTCGTCGAACACCGCGCTCGCCCGCACCGCCGCGAGGTCGCGCTGCACATCGCGGGAGATTAGGCCGAAACATCCCCCCTCTTCCTGCGTATTCCCACCATGCCCATTTCCATAGATCTCGCCTTCGCCTTCCGCATGGAGAAGGTGTCCGACGTGTTGCTGCAGTTCGAGGCGGCGATGATTCCGGAGCAGAAGCTGCTCGAAACCGACACCTGGGTGACCAAGGGCGAGCATTTCGCGCGCATCCATGCCCAGGACGATATCGGCGAGCGCATGTGGATCCGCGCCGAGGGCCGCTACGACGTCAGCTACAAGGCCCTGGTCGCGGTCGGGCGATTGCCGGCCGAGATCGGCCAGCTCGAGCATCTGCCGCAGCACGACTTGCCGGGCGAGGCGGTGCAGTACCTGTTCGATTCGCGCTATTGCCCGGCGGACCGCTTCCATTCGTTCGTCGAGGCCGAATTCGGCGGCACCGAGGGCGGTCCGCGGATCGCCGCGATCCATGACTGGATCGTGGGCAATTTCACCTACGAGCCGGGCAGCAGCAACGCCACCACCACCGGGCTCGACAGCTTCATCGAACGGCGCGGGATCTGCCGCGACTATGCGCACGTGGTGGTCATGCTCGCGCGCGCTTCGGGTATCCCGGCGCGCTTCGTGAGCTGCTTCGCGCCCGACGTGACGCCGCCCGATTTCCACGCGGTCGCCGAAGTGTTCCTGACCGATCCGACCACGCCGGGCGGCGGTGCGTGGTTCCTGGTCGACGCGACCGGGATGGCCCGGCCGGAGGAAATCGTGAAGATCGGCGTGGGCCGCGACGCGGCCGACGTCAGCTTCATGACCAGCTTCGGCCCGACCGAATTCATCGAGAAAAGCGTGACGGTAACGCGGACCTAGGGGCGTTTCTTTCCCCCGATCGCGTCCGTCGCTTTGTCATTCCCGTGCGCGCGGGAATCCACGAGGGGCGCCCGCACCCGGCAGTGAATATGTATGCGGCGCGTGGGCATCGCGGCGGGTGCCTGCTAGCACCACGGCGAGAGACTTGCGGGAGAGATCGATGGAACTGGTGGCGGTGGATATCGGCGGTACGCACGCGCGGTTCGCGATCGCGACCGTGGCGGACGACGGCAATATCGCGCTGAGCGATCCGGAGACGCTTCACACCGAAGACCACGCCAGCTTTCAGACCGCGTGGGAGGATTTTCGGGCCCGCCGGGGCGGCAGCCTGCCCGACGCGGTCAGCATGGCGATCGCGGGGCCGGTCGGGGGCGAGATCATCCGCTTCACCAACAACCCGTGGCTGATCCGCCCGGCGCTGGTGAAGGAAAAGCTCGGGGTCGAACGCTTCACCATCGTCAACGATTTCGAGGCCGTGGCGCACGCGGTGGCGCGCGCTCCCGAGGAACAGTTTGTCCACCTGACCGGCCCGGAGGGGCCGCTGCCGCCGACCGGGCGGCTAAGCGTGCTCGGCCCCGGCACCGGGCTCGGCGTAGCACACCTCTACCGGGAGGCGGACGGCACCTACCGCGTCTCGGCTACCGAGGGCGGCCATGTGGACTTCGCCCCGCTCGACCTGATCGAGGATGCGATTCTTGCGCGCCTGCGCAAGCGGCACAACCGGGTGTCGGTCGAACGCGTGGTCGCCGGCCCGGCGATCGTCGACATCTACCAGACGCTCGCGGCGATGGAGAAGCGCCCGGTGCCCGACGCCGACGACGTCGAGATCTGGACCAAGGGGATGAGCGGCGAAGACAGCCTCGCCGCCGCCGCGGTCGACCGGTTCTGCCTCTCGCTCGGCAGCGTGGCCGGCGACATGGCGCTGGCGCACGGGGCCAAGGGCGTGGTGATCGCGGGCGGGCTCGGCTACCGCATCCGCAAGACGCTGCTCGCCTCGGGCTTCGCCGAGCGCTTTCGCGCCAAGGGCCGGTTCGAGACGATGATGGCGGGCATTCCGGTCAAGTTGATCGTGCACCCGCAGCCGGGCCTCTACGGCGCCGCGGCGGCGTTCGCCTCGCAGCACGGCGGCGCGGCATGAAGACCGTCGCGGAACTGACCGAACGGCTCGGCGTGCTGCACCGGCAGACGCAGGAAACGCCGCTGTTCAACCCGGTGTTCCAGCTCTCGCTCGACCTGTCGCGCGCGCTGGAGGGCGGCGCGATCGACCTCGCCGCGATCGAGGGCATGATCGCCGAGCTCGAATGCGAAGCGCTGATGACCCGCGCCGGCCGGCTGCGGCGGCTGGTCGCGCCGGTTGCTCCCGCGGCGAACGACGAGGCGCTCGCCGCGAGCCTTGGCGCCGAGACTTTCGAAGACTTCCGCGCAGCGTGGGAGCATCCGCAGCTCCACGCGGTGTTCACCGCGCACCCCACCTTCCTGCTCGCACCCGCGCAATCCGAAGCCGTCGCTACGGCTGCTGCGAGCGAGGGTGAGATCGGCACGTCCGCCTGCGCCGCACCGGCCGAACGCCCCCAAATTACGCTCGCCTACGAGCACGAGCGGGCGATGGCGGCGATGGCGCGCGGGCAGAACGCGCGCGACCGGATCGTCGCGCACCTGCTGCGCATGGCGCGCGAGCGCTGGCCCGGCGAATGGCACGCCTTCGCGCCGCTGCCGTTCCGCTTCGCCACCTGGGTCGGCTACGACATGGACGGGCGGACCGACATCGGCTGGCACACCTCCATCGGGTTCCGCCTGGCCGAGAAGGCCGAGCGGCTTG
Source organism: uncultured Altererythrobacter sp. (assembly GCA_946886175.1). The sequence continues at coordinate 2,518 of CAMPIA010000002.1, read as the reverse complement.
CGCGCTATGCCGAGGCGCTGGCGGCGATCGACGCGGGGCACCCGCTGGTCGAGACCATGCGCGCGGCGCAAGCGCACACTGCCGGGTGTGCGGCCGCCTTCGCCGAACCGCTCGACGAGGCTGAGGCGCTCTCGGCCGCGGCGAATCGTCTGACCGCCGACGATCCGGCCAAGCTGCTGTCGCTCGCGCCGCTGATCGAACAGCTCGAATGCGAGGCGCGCGAGGCCGAGGCCGACCGCGCGATCGCGCTCAAGACGCTCGCCGCCGCGATGCGCGCCGACGGGCTCGGCATGGGCGGCATCCATTTCCGGGTGAACGCCAAGCAGCTCCATAATGCGATCCGCCGCCGGCTCGACGAAGCCGGGCCGGCGCTCGATCTCGCGAGCCAGGGCGCGCTGGTCACGCTGCGTCAGCTCATCGCCGAGGCCACGCCGCTGCGGAGCAATTTCGCGGCGCTCGCGATCGAGAGCTCGACCGCGATCCGCCAGTTCCTCGCGATGGCGCAGATCCTGCGCCACGTCGACGCCGACGCGCCGATCCGCATGCTGATCGCCGAATGCGAACAGCCCGCCACCATGCTCGCCGCGCTCTATTTCGCGCGGCTGTTCGGGATCGAGGACAAAGTCGACGTCTCGCCGCTGTTCGAAACCGAGACCGCGCTCGAACACGGCGGCCGCTTCCTCGACGCGCTGCTGGCCGAGGATATCTACCGCGATTACGCCCGCGCGCGCGGCCGCGTGTGCATTCAGACCGGCTTTTCCGACGCCGGGCGCTTCGTCGGCCAAATCCCCGCGAGCCTAGCGATCGAGCGGCTCCAGGGCCGGCTGGCCGAGGCGATGGCGGCGAACGGGTTGAGCGACGTGGCCGCGCTGATCTTCAACACCCACGGCGAGGGCATGGGCCGCGGCGCGCACCCCGGCGGGTTTGCCGACCGGCTCGAATGGCCGCTCAGCCCGTGGGCGCGGCGGCGCTTCGCGCGCGCGGGCATCCGGCTCGAGCCGGAAGTCAGCTTCCAGGGAGGGGACGGCTATCTCTACTTCGCTAATCCCGAACTTGCGCTGGCGACGCTGACCCGGATCGCCGAGCTGCGCCCGTCCGAAACCGACCCCCGCGTTCCGGCCGACCCGTTCTATCGCCGGACCGACCTGAGCCTCGATTTCTACCGCGCGATCCGCGACCATCAGCACGAGCATCTCGAAAGCCGCACTTACGCCCGCGCGGTGACCGCGTTCGGCCTCGGCCTGCTCAACCAGACCGGCAGCCGCGTGTCGCGCCGCCAGTCCGATCTCTCCTCCGACCGCGAGATGAGCTTGCGGCAGATTCGCGCGATCCCGCACAACGCGGTGCTTCAGCAGCTCGGCTATCCGGTGAACGTGATCGCCGGGCTCGGCAGCGCGGCGGAGGGCAATCGCGAGGAGATCGCCCAGTTGCTTTCCGAAAGCGCGCGCGGACGGCAGATCGTGCGGTTCGTGCGCGCCTCGAACGCGCTCGCAAGCATCAAGACCGTCGCGGCCTACGGCGAGCTCTATAACTCGGCCTACTGGGCGAGCCGCACCTATCGCGGGACCGAGGGCCATCTGGCGCAGAGCTGCGCGGCGCTGGCCGAATATCTGGTGAGGGACGATCGCGCAGGCGTGTTCCGCCGCCTTGCCTCGCTTCTGCGGATCGACGCGCTGAAGCTCCACCGCCTGCTCGATTCGCTACCTGGCGAGGCGCGCGCGCCGATCGAAGGCCGCGAAGACGTCCGCCGCCGGATCGGTGTGCTCCAGGCGCTGCGCCTTGCGCTGCTACAGGACATGTTCCTGCGCGTGGTCTCGATCCCCGCGTTCAGCCGCGCGAACGACATCAGCCGGAGCGACGTGATCGAGATGGTCCTGACGCTGCGGATCGACGATGCGCTCGACCAGTTGCGCCGGGCCTTCCCCACGCGCTTCCCCGCGCCGTCCGACTACGTGCTCGACGAACCCTCGGACTATCCCGACCACGGGACGCAGGGCTACGCCTCGATCGAAAACGAATTCATCGCGCCGATCGAACGTGCGCACGCGCTGAACCTGCGCATCTCGACCGCCATCGCCAACGAATTCGGCGCGCACGGATAATCCGAAGGTCCTCCCCGGAACGGGGAGGGGGACCGCGGCGCGCAGCGCCGGGGTAGAGGGGCACCGGCCGCAAGCGTTACGCCGGTGGCCTGTTCCCCTCCGTCATCCGATGCTGGCGCATCGGCTGCCACCTCCCCGTACCGGGGAGGATTACCGCGCCGTGCTGCCCCGTACGGTCAGCGAAACCGGGACCCGGCGCCCCTCCTCCTCCTCGCCGCTGCCCAACACCGCGTCGACCAGCAGCAAGCCGGCCGCGGCGGGATCGGGGGCGATCGTGGTCAACGGGGGCTGGCTGAAGCGCGCCGCGGGCAGATCGTCGAATCCGACCAGGCCGATTTCGCCGGGCACCGCGACATCGCGCCGCGCGAGTTCTTCGAGCGCGCCCAGCGCCATCGCGTCGCAGGCTGCGAAAACGG
>CAMPIA010000001.1 GCA_946886175.1 uncultured Altererythrobacter sp. | reverse complement strand
CGCTAGCGCTCGCCGGACAGTCCGAAATCGAGGAACCATGGTTTGCCCGCGCGCTTGCTGCGGCGCGCCAGCGCTTCGTGCAGCTCGAAGCTGCCGGGGAGTGGATCGGCTTCGGCGTGGGCGCCATGGTCGAAGCGCATATAGGCCTGGCCGTCGCCGTAGCTGCGCCATTCCGGCCCGCTATCGCTACGCGGTGCGCCGGTCGCGGCGAACGACACCCAGTAATCCATCATCGTTCGCGATAGCGCGGCGTCTTCTGCGCGCGAGGGGGCGGGCCAGTTGGGCGGCAGGTCTGCTGCCGTGAGGTGGCCGAAGACAAACGGCAGCTCGCCAGCGTGAAACGCGCACAGGTCGCGGGCGTGCGCGGCGGGATAGCAGTGGTCGAACAGGTAGAAATAGGCGGGCAGCCCGGCCGCCGCCTGGTCGCGTACCACGCGTTCGGTCGACCAGCCGTAGACCCCGTCGCGGGTCATATCGAGCAGCGACTGTTCGATCTTGCTCCAGGGGTAGAGGTCGAGGAAGGCGGGGGCGAGCTCGCCCTGCGCGGCTGCCACGGCGCTTTTGTAAGCGGCCTCGCTTGCGGGCATGGGCGGCAACAGCGCGCGCTGGGCGCGGATCTCGCCGCTGTTGATGCCCGCCATGACCGGCACTTTCGCCTGGGTGCCGCGGTCGAAGGCGTCGACGATCTGCAACGGCAGCAGCGTGCCGTCGATCGTGCCCTGGGGCGAGAATCCGCCCCGCGTGGTCTGATCGACGAGCCGCTGCGCTTCGATCGCGCGCGCGGCGGCGAGATCGGGCGCGCCGAGCGCGGTCAGCGCGCGTTCGCCGATCGCTTCGGCCGAAGGAAGGCCGTAAACCGATCGCGTCAGCGCGGGAAAGGGGCGGCTGTTGGTGCTCTGCACGATCGCCTTGTCGAACAGGCCGCGAGCAGGCGGCGCGACGAGCAGGTAGCTCACGCTCAGCGCCCCGGCCGATTCGCCCATCACGGTAACATTGTCCGGATCGCCGCCGAACGCCGCGATGTTCGCCGCGACCCAGCGCAGCGCGGCGATCTGGTCGAGCAATCCGTAATTGCCCGAGACGCCTTGGGGCGATTCGGCGCTGAGTTCGGGATGCGCGAGCCAGCCGAGCGCGCCGAGACGGTAGTTGACCGAAACGAAGATCGCGCCCCGGCGTGCGAAATTTCCGCCGTCGTACATCGGCGACCCGGTCCCGCCGATGCGCAGCGAGCCGCCGTGCAGCCACACGATCACCGGCGCGTCACTCGCGCCCCGGGGTGCCCAGACATTGAGCGTCAGGCAGTCTTCCGAAGTCTCGGCGAAGCGCTCGAAATAGAGACTCTGCTGCGGCAGCGCGGGCTGGATGCAGGCCGCGCCGAATGCGCGCGCATCGCGCACGCCATGCCAATCCGGGGCCGGGCCGGGCGCGCGCCAGCGCCGTTCGCCGACCGGCGGCGCGGCGTATGGGATCCCGCGATAGACCTTGATCGTGCCAGCGCGCGCTCCCGACACCCGGCCCTGCGCGGTCTCGACTTGCGGCGCGGCGATCGGCGCAGGCACGGTCGCGCAGGCAGTCGCGAACAAGGCGAGCAACAGCGCCGCCAGACCGGGCTGGCAACGCACCGTCACGTCACCGCCGCCGCGAGCAGGTCGCGGAAGGCCAGCGTCGTCTGCGCCACCGCCTCGGCGGACACGCAGCGCGCATCGTCTCCGGCGACGTGATGATAGCGGTGGACGCCGAACACGCCCGCGACCGGCGCATAGCCCGCCTGGACGATGTTCGCGAGCTCGCCCGCGGTAATCTGGTCGGTGGTATAGGGCGCCTCGAGCCCCGCCAGCCCGGCGAAGCGGCGGCGCGCGGTGGCGAGCAGCGAGGGGTCCACAACGAGGAAGCGCTGCGAATCGGTGCCGGGCAGCGGCTTCGGGACGCCGACCGTATCGTGCCAATCGCGCGCGGCGAGATTGGCGCCGAGGTGAAGCCAGAACGCTGTGTCCTGCGGACGCGGGGCGACCCGGTGGAGCAGTTCTTCCGCGCCGAGGTAGAGATATTCGTGGCCGCTGTTGCAGACGAACGCGAGATCGTGATGTGGGAGCGCTTGCGCGGCCCAGCGCGCGATGGCGAGCCATGCGGCGATCCCGCCGCCGCGCTCGCCCGCGCAGGTGGACCATCCAGAGCGCGGGGTCGACACGACCACCCACTTGCCGCGGCCGCGATCGATCCGCCCGACCAGGTTGAACGCTTCGCGCCGTCCGCCCGCGCCGGTCACGGTGAGACGCGCATCGTGTCCTGCATGGGCTGCGGCGAGGAACGGCGCCGCATCCTCGGGCGCGAGCAAAGCGACCGGTCCATCGTAGAGCGGTTTGCGGCCGTCGGTATTGAGCGCAATCACTTTGCCCGTCGGGCCATTGGTGACGATCACGCAAGCCGCGGCGCCGCCTGCGAAGGCGGCGTCGACCGGCGTCTTGACGCCCGGCCAGTTCATCGCCGACCAGCGGCCGTGCGGCAGATCGACCAGCGCGATCGCGCCTTTCACAGACCGCGCCGCGCGCCCCGCGGCATCGACCCGGACGAGCGGAGCGGAAAAACCCTCGGCCGAGGTCGTTCGGACGATCGGCTGGGGCCACACGGCCGCCCGCGCATCGCCTGTGGCCAGCTCGGCGCGCTCGGCCTCGAACCAGGGAACGGCGAACGCCTGCCGCTCGGTGGCGAAACCGCACGCCTTCAGCTCGCGCTCGAGCCAGGCGCCGCAGGCATTGTCGCCCGCGCCGCCCGCCTGCTTGTTGCCGAAGCCGATATAGGTCGAAAGATCGCTGGTGGTCGGCGCTGTCGTCCGGCCGGCCGCCCCGGCCAATGCCGGCGCCGAAGCGACCAGGGGCGCAACCCCGCTCGCGGCAAGGACCTGGCGGCGGGTCGCCTTGTGGATCCGGACGCTAGTCATCGATGCTCCGCCGGAACGTCTCGGGCAGGAACAGGATGCCGATCACCACGGTCATCGCGCAGACCAGCACCGGATACCACAGGCCGTAATAGATATCGCCGGTCGCCGCGACCATCGCGAAGGCGGTGGTCGGCAGGAAGCCGCCGAACCAGCCGTTGCCGATATGATAGGGCAGCGACATCGAGGTGTAGCGGATGCGGCTCGGGAACAGCTCGACCAGCATCGCCGCGAGCGGAGCGTAGGCGGCCGTGGCCAGCAGCATGATCGCAAACAGGATCAGCACCACCATCGGGCGGTTGACCTTGTCCGGATCGGCCTCCTTGGAATAGCCGGCCGCGGCGAGCTCGGCCCCCACGCGCGCGTGGAAGCCGGCGATCGCCTGCGCCAGTCCGGCTTCCGGCACGGCATTCGGGTCCGGCGCGACGATCGTGGTTTCGCCGACGCGGATTTCGGCGGTGCCCCCCGCCGGGATCTCGACGTTGTCGTAATTGACGCCGTTGCGGGCGAGGTAGGTCTTGGCGATGTCGCAGCTCGTCGTGTCGAAGGTGTTCTTGCCGATCGGGTCGAACTGGAACGAGCATTCGTCGTCGTGCGCGGCGACCGTCACCGGCGCGCTGGCGACGGCGGCGGCGAGGTCGGGATTGGCCGCATGGGTCAGCGCCTTGAACAGCGGGAACAGCGTCAGCACCGCGAGGATGCAGGCGGTCATGACGATCTTCTTGCGCCCGATCCGGTCCGACAGCCAGCCGAAGAACACGAAGGTCGGGGTGGCGAGGATCAGCGCGGTGACGAGCAGCACGTTCGAGGTCGCCGGATCGACATCGGCGATCCGTTCGAGATAGAACAGCGTGTAGAACTGCGCGGTATAGCCGATCACCCCCTGGCCCGCGACCGCGCCGAACAGCGCGATCAGCACGATCTTGAGGTTGCCCCAGCGCCCGAACGCCTCGGTCAGCGGCGCCTTCGAGGTTTTACCTTCGTCCTTCATCTTCTGGAACACCGGGCTCTCGGCCAGTTGCAGCCGGATCCATAGCGACACCGCGAGCAGGAAGATCGACAACAGGAACGGGATGCGCCAGCCCCATGCGGCGAACGCTTCCTCGCCCAGCCACGCGCGCAGCCCGATCACCAGCAGCAGCGCGGCGAACAGGCCGATCGTCGCGGTGGTCTGGATGAAGCTGGTGAAGAAACCGCGCTTGCCCTTGGGCGCATGCTCGGCAACGTAAGTCGCGGCCCCGCCGTATTCGCCGCCCACCGCGAGGCCCTGGATCAGCCGCAGCGTGACGAGCAGGACCGGCGCCGCGATCCCGATCGAGGCGTAGCTGGGCAGCAGACCGACCGCGAAGGTCGACAGGCCCATCAGGACCATCGTGATGAGGAAGGTGTTCTTGCGCCCGACGAGGTCGCCGATCCGGCCGAACACGATCGAGCCGAGCGGACGGATCGCAAAGCCCGCGGCGAAGGCGGCGAGCGCGAGGATGAACGCGGTGGTTTCGTTGACGCCGGAGAAGAACTGCGCGGAAATGTAGCTCGCGAGCAGGCCGTAGAGGTAGAAATCGAACCATTCGAACATCGTCCCGAGCGAGGCGGCGGTGATGACCTTGACCTCGCTCTGCTTGGTGTCGTCCTGCTCGATGCCGTCTCCCGCCACGGCGGATTGGCCCTGTGCGCTCATGCGATCTCTCCTCCACTTCGTTGCCCGGCGGGTCGGTCCCGCTCTTCAGGCGTAAATTCGTCGTCTAGCGGGCGGCCGCCATCGCGCCGCCGTCGCAACCGGCCGCGGCGATCTCGCGCTCGGCCTGGGTGAAGCCGTATGCGGGGACGATCTCGCCGGCGCGGGCGGCGATCCGATCCCAGCCGCCGGCGACGCGCGCGGCTGCATCGGTCGCCGCGCCGACCTGGATGCCGTCGGTCAGCGTGACATGCGCGGCGGCGAAGTGACCCGCGCCCGCGCACAGGATCGCGCGGGTCGGGGCGTCTTCGCCCACCAGATGCACCAGGCCGGGGCTGACGAGTGCGGGATCGAGGCGGGCGAGTGCGTCTTCGGACAGCACATCGCCGGTCATCTGCGTCGCCGCGGTTGGTGCGAGGCAGTTGACGCGGATGCCGTATTTCTCGCCTTCGATCGCGAGCGTCTGCATCAGCCCGACGAGCGCCATCTTGGCCGCGCCGTAATTCGCCTGCCCGAAATTGCCGTAGAGGCCGGAGGACGAGGTGGTCATGATCACGCGGCCGTGGTTTTGCGCGCGCATCGTCTCCCACACCGCCTTGGTGCAGATCGCCGCCCCCATCAGGTGGACGTCGACCACCAGCCGGAAATCGGCCAGGTCCATCTTGGCGAAGCTCTTGTCGCGCAGGATGCCGGCGTTGTTGACCAGGATGTCGATCCGGTCCCAGCGATCGAGCGTTTGGCCGATCATCGCCGCGACCGCCGCTTCGTCGGTCACCGAGGCGGCGACCGCAATCGCATCGCCGCCCGCCGCGCGGATTTCCTCGGCGACGTCCTCAGCGGCGGCGCGCTCGAGATCGTTGACCACGATTGCCGCACCGTGCCGCGCCAGTTCGAGCGCATGACAGCGGCCGAGCCCTCCGCCCGCTCCGGTCACGATCGCGACCCGCCCCGCCAGGTTCATCTGATTCTCCCTCTTGCGCATGACAATAACTCACTTGTGAGTGAATGAAAAGTTCGGAACGGGGCCGTGCATGTGTTTCATCAACCGGCCTCCCGTCAGTGGTCGCAGATGTCGCGGAAGCCCGCCGCCATGAAGCGCGCCATCCGCGCCTTGACCGCCTCGTAATCTTCCGACCGGCACAGCCCGTGCGACAACTTGTCGATCCGCCCGGTCCGCGCCAGCGTCAGCATCAGCGCGCCGGTCACGAAGTGATAGCCCCAGAAGATGTCGCGCTCGTCCGCATCGGGCAGCGCCTTCTTGAGGATCTCGATCAGCCGCAGCACCACCGGATCGAAGTACTTGTCCATGAATTCGGCGCCCTCGGGGCTGTTCGACGCCTGCGCACCGAACGCGCCATAATTCTTCCACCCCTCGCCGCCCTGGATGTAGAGGTCGAGGTCGGTGTCGAGAAACGCATGGAGCGCGCCTTCGACCGTGGGGCTGTCGCCCGCGTCGCGGTCGTAATCGTCCAGCGCCTTCATCCGTTTCTCGATCGTGACGACCGCACGCCTTGCGAACACCGCATCGAACAACGTCTGCTTGTCGTTGAAGTAGTAGTTGACCAGCGTGTGATGGACCCCGACGCGCTTGGCGACGTCCTTCAGCGTCACGCCGTAGAGGCCGTGGCGGGAGAACAGGTACTCGGCGGCGTCCAGGATCTGCTCGGTCGTTTCCGCGCGCCGCTCTGCCTTCGATTGCGGCTTGCTTCGCGGTTTCCTGGCTGCCGGCAAGATAGACCCCCTTTTCGGACTGGCCGACGAGGCGACCGCAAGATCGAACGTGTTGATCATGCCCTGCTATATTCGGTTCGCAAGCGCAACTTGTCGATCTTGCCCGTCGCCGCGAGCGGTATCCGGTCGAGCCTTATCACTTCGTCGGGAACCCACCAATTGGCGACCCGGCCGCGCAGCGGCGCCAACAGCGCCTCGTCGCTGAGCGCGGTATCCTCGCGCAGTTCGACGAGCAGCAGGGGCCGCTCGCCCCACTTGGGATCGGCCCGCCCGATCACCGCGGCGAGCGCGACTTCGGGGAGCGCGGCGACCAGCGCCTCGATCTCCGCCGGATTGATCCATTCGCCGCCCGACTTGATCAAATCCTTCGAACGGCCGGTGATCTGGAGGTTGCCGTCGTGGTCGATCGCGGCGAGGTCGCCGGTGTCGAACCACCCACCCCGCGTCGCGGGCTCGTCCTGTCCGAAATAACGCTCGACCACCGAAGCGCCGCGGACCCACAGGTGTCCCTCGGCGCCGCGCTGCTGGGTCAAGGGCTCGCCCGTGTGATCGGTCAACAGCAGGTCCATCCCCTGCGCCGGGCGGCCCGAGAGCGCGGGGTTGCGCGGCATCGCGTCGGGCGGTGTGGCGGTGCCGAGCGGGGAGAGCTCGGTCATGCCCCAGGTGGTCTGCACCTCGACCCCGCGATCCTCGATCCGCGTCATCAGTGCGTGCGGCATCGGTGCGCCCCCGACCATGATCCGCTTGAGCGAGGGCAGTTCCACGCCGCTTTCGTCGAGATGGTCGAACAGGCCGAGCCATACCGTCGGAACGCCGACCGCGACGGTCACGCCTTCCTCGGCGATCAGCCGCGCGAGGCTCGCGCCGTCGGCATGGCGGCCGGGCAGAACGAGCTTGGCTCCGGTCGCGGGCGCGGCGAAGGGCAGACCCCAGGCGTTGGCGTGGAACATCGGCACCACCGGCAGCACCACGTCGCGCGAAGTGATCCCGGTCACGTCGGCCTGCAACTGGCGCAGCGTGTGGAGGTAGTTCGCGCGGTGGGTATAGGTCACGCCCTTGGGCGCACCGGTGGTGCCCGAGGTAAAGCACAGCCCGCACGGTGTCGTCTCGGGGAACCCGCCCCACGCGACATCGCCGGCGTCCGCGTTCGCCATTGCCCGCTCGAGCGGCTCGTCGATCTCGGCCGGGCCGTCGATCGTCAACACATGCCGCAAGGCGGGCGCTTCTGCGGTGATCGCGCGGGCAAGGGGGGCGAGGTCGGCGCTGACGACGAGCACCGCCGCTTCGGACTGGCGCGCCATCCAAGCGAGCTGTTCGGCGGTGAGCCGGGGGTTCAGCGTGTGGCATACCGCGCCCATGCCCATGATCGCGTACCAGGCCTCGAGATGCGCCTGCGTGTTCCACGCCAGCGTCGCCACCCGGTCTCCCTGCGCGATGCCCATGCCCGCAAGCACTGCCGAGACCCGCTTCGCGCGCTCGCGCAGCGCCTCGTAACCGATGCGCTGCGTCGAACCGTCGTCGCACGCGGTGACCACCTCCTTGCGGGGGTGCCAGCGGGCTGCGTGATCGAGAAACTGGTCGAGGGTAAGCGCGAAATCCTGCATCGCGCCATCGGTCATCGGCATTGCGGAACCCGCGGCGGGAGCGGCGGGGAGATCACGCCCACGTTCCAGTTCCATTGCTGATCGCCCGCGGCGCGCCGGCGGCACACGGTTTCCTCGTAGAGATCGTAGCGGTCGCCGAGCACGTCGTTCACGACGAAGGGCTTGTCGTCGAACACCATGAATGCCTCCTCGGCGCCGAACGCCGGCCAATCGGGATGACCTTCGGCGACGGGCTGTCCGGTGCGCGCGAACGAGGTCCAATAATCGACCATCGCGTCGGAAAGACCACGCTGCTGCTCGGTGCGCGGGATGCGCGGCCAGCTGTCCGTAGTTTCCCAGATCGTGCCGAACATGAACGGGATTTCGGAGGCGTGAAATGCGTGCAGCCCCGCCTCGTCGGCGGCCGGATAGCCGTGATCGAACAGGTAGAGGTAGGCCGGCTGACCCGCTTCCGCATGTTTCGCGCCCATGCGCTGCGCGGTCCAGCCATAGAGCGCGTCGCGGGTCGCGGCGAGCATGCTCTCGTCGATCGCACCGGCGGGGTAGGCGGCGAGATAGCGGTCGGCGAGTTCGCCGTAGGCGGCGCGCACTTTCGCCCCGTATTCCCCAGCATCTTCGGGAGCGGGCGGGAGCAGGCGGCGCAGCGAGCGGATCTCGCCGCTGTTGAACCCGGCCAGCAGCGGCACCCTGGCCTGCTCGCCCCGATCGAACGCCTCGACGATCTGATAGGGCAGGACCTTGCCGTCGACCGTGGCCCATGTCGGGTATCCGGCGGCGGTGGCGCGGTCGGTGAGTTCGCGTGGCCCCATCGCGCGCAAGTCGGCGAGGCCGTCGGCCTCGAGCTTGCCCTGCAACCACATGCCGATCGATTCGGCCGAGGGATGCCCGTGCTGCGGCTCTTTCAACGCGGGGGTGGAGACCATGTACGAGCTCTGCATCACCGCCTTGTCGAACAGGCCCTGCGCGGGCGGCGAGGTCATCAGGTACATGGCACTGAGCGCGCCGGCCGATTCCCCGGCGATGGTTACGTTGTCGGGATCGCCGCCGAAGACCGCGATATTGCGCTTGATCCAGCGCAGCGCCTCGATCTGGTCGAGCAGCCCGTAGTTGCCCGAAACGCCGTGGTCCGATTCCGCGCTCAGTTCCGGGTGCGCGAGGAAGCCGAGCGCCCCGAGCCGATAGTTGAGCGAGACGACGATCACGCCTTCCTCGGCGAGATGCGTGCCGTCGTAGATACCGAAACTGCTCGCGCCGGAAACCAGCGCGCCGCCGTGGATCCACACGAAGACCGGTGCCTTTTCGGCGTTCGTGGGCGCCCAGATGTTGAGCGTCAGGCAGTCCTCGCTCATCGGGCCGAGTTCTTCGGCGTAGATGTTGCTGGCGGTGGGCCGGGATTGCAGCTGGAAGCACGGCGCGCCGAATTCGGTCGCATCGCGCACGCCGTCCCACCGTGCCTTGGCGACCGGCGGCTTCCATCGCAGGTCGCCGATCGGGGCTTCGGCGTAGGGAATCCCGCGGAATTCCGCGATCCCATCGTCCGCCACGCCGCGCACGCCGCCGACGGCCGCGTCGACAACGAACGGTGCTTCATCGGCCAGCGCGGGACCGTGCACGCCGGCCGCGAGCGCGAGGCCGGCGAAGCCGCACAGCAGCCTTCCGGACAGGCGCCGCGGCGCGGCGGCGAGGAGGGTGCGACCCGAACTCATGGCTGCGGTTTCCTCGTTCGTCCTGCCGCGCATCAAAATTCGTAATCCAGGCGCACACCGACCGTTCGCGGCCGCATCCGCGCATAGCGGCTGTCGAGAAACGCTTCGGGATGGACGTAAGTGATCGCATCGTTGTCGAGCAGATTTTCGACATAGGCGGTCACGCCCAGCGCGCCGAATTTCGCTCCGGCGAAGAGGTTTACATTGGTCCACGCCTCGGTGAAGTCGTAGGTCGGGCTCACCGCGTTGGGGTTCCCCGGTACGTTGGGGAACTGGTTGGGGAAGGAACCGACGTGCGCGACGTTGACCGTCGCGAACGCGTCGGTGTTTTCTCCGATCGCAAAGTCGTAGCGGAGCGTGCTCGAGCCCTGGAAATGCGGCGAGGCCAGCCTGACGCCCAGCTCCGCGCCGGAGATCGCCGCCTCGCCCGGGGTGAGTTCGGTCACCTCCGCGCGGTTGAGCGATCCGTTGACCGCGAGGCTTAGTCCCCTCGTAGGACGCGCCACCACCTCGAACTCGAACCCGTAGCTTTCGGCCGCACCGATATTGGTCGCGAACTGGATCGAGTCGGACACCCGGTTGGCCTGAACCTGGATGTCCTGCCAGTCGATGTAATAGGCCGCGAGATTGGCGGTGAAGCCACCGTCGAGCCAGCGCCCCTTCAGGCCGACCTCGTAATTGGTGACGCCGTCCGACTTGGCGCCATCGGGAATGACGATGTCGGTCGGGTCGATCGCACTGACGAGGCCGGCGCGTGCGTTCACGACCGGGGTGCGGAAGCCCGTCGATACCGTCGCGTAAGTGGTCACTTCGGGAACCGGACGCCACGATGCGCTCGCCTTGTACGACACGCGATCGTCGGTGACCTTCAGCCCTTCGGCGAAAGGGATCGGCGTCACGGTCAGCGGAACGTTCTGCACCCCGAATAGCGCCAGGGTCAGATAATTGCTGTTGTATCCGCCCCCGCGGGTGAAGGACTGGACTTCGGTCTGGCCGTAGCGCAGGCCGCCGGTCACCCAGAAATCGTCGCTCAGATGCAGCGTCGCTTCGCCGAAGCCGGCGAGTTCGGTCTGGTCGGTGTAGGCGTTGAAGCGCTGATAGTATTCGTTCGGCAGGCCGGTCAGTCCGCGCGCGTCGAGGAATTCCTCGGTCGAGCGATAGGCGAAATCGACCGTGCGCCGCTTGTCGAAATAGAAGAACCCGGCGACCCATTCGAAGGGACCCGATGTCCGTGACACCAGCCGCGTTTCCTGCACGAAGAGATCGTCGAACCCGTAAGCGTCGAGCGCGAAGGGGAAAGCCTGGCTGAAGGTCCCGGCGAGGTCGACGTAGAACGAGGCATCGTAGTCCGACAGCGTCGTCGAACTGATCAGCTCGGCGAAGTCGAACTCGTAATTGAGCGTGATGTTGTAGTTGGTGAGCTTGCCCTGGAACAGGTCGGGCCGGTCGGAATTGCGCACGAACTTGCCACGCGCCGGGTTAATCAGCGCCGAATCGCGCGGCATCGAGTTCTCGTAGGATGCGAGCAGCTTCACGGTCATTCGCTCGCTCGGCCGCATCAGCAGCGTTGCGCGACCGCCATAGGCTTCGAGACTGTTCGAATTCTCGATCCCGGTGCCGATGTTGTCGACCCAGCCATCCTCGTTCCGATAGTAGCCGGTGACCCGCAGGCCGAGCTCATCGGTCATGAGAGGGACGTTGACCATGGCGTCGTAGCGCTGCCGGATCGAGCTCGAGCCGGTGAGACCGAGGTCCGCCCTTGCAGAGGCTTCGAAATCGTTGAGGTCGGGGCTGCGCGTGATGATGCGCATCGCGCCCGCCAGCGAATTCGACCCGAACAGCGTCCCTTGCGGTCCGCGCAGGAATTCGACCCTCTCGACATCGTATAGATTGGGATCGAGAATCGTCGAATTACCGTTCGCCGAGATCGGCAGCTCGTCGACATAGATCGCGACCGCGCTCTGCAGCCCCGCGCTGTAACCGTTGGTGTTGATGCCGCGGCTGGTGAAGTTGTTGAAGTTCTGGGTCGGCCGATTGATGACCACGCCGGGCGTGTTCTGAGCGATGCCCTCGTAACCGACGATCCCGAGTTGATCGAGATCCTCCTGGCCGAACGCGGTCACGCTGAGCGGCACGTCCTGCAGGCTTTGCTCGCGGCGGGTTGCCGTGACGATGATGACGCCGCTGCCGCGATTCTCGTTTTCCGAAGAACGGTCTTCGGCGGCGGGCGTCTCTGCTTCGCCTTGCCCGCCGCTGTCCTGGGCGAGCGCAGCGCCCGGCACACACGCAACCGCCACCGCCGATGCGGAAGCAAACAGCCATCCCTTCATCATCTCTCTCCCATCGATGGCGCTTTTGTCGACAAGCGCCTTGGTCACGAGATTTACCCAAACGCACCCACCTGTCAACACTCACTAACGCGTGCGTGAATAAAAGATGTGAGCTGGTCCGGATGGCAAGGGGGCGCACGCCAGCGCCGGGAGCGGATGGCTTGACTGGCGGCTGTGGGGGTGCCGCGCCGGGCTAAGGATTTGACGGAATAAGCCTTTTTCAACCTTTGAATCCTAGGCTTGCTCCCATGAGCGGGGCCAGAAACCGGGTTGCGACCATGCTCCGCGCGGGGGAGCGATGCTGACGGTCGCCCTTCTTCTGGTCGCGGCCGGGGTGGCTCTGGCGTTGGCGCTTGCACTTGCACTCTTTCGTCAATCGCGGTGGCTGCGGGTTCCCGTCGCCCGCGCGGAAGAGCTGCTCGGTGAGGGCGGGCAGGGCCCACTCGCCCGGCGCGCGGCGGCTGCGCTCACTGCATTCGCCGAACAGCCCTCGCTCCCCGAGCATCGACTGCTCCACATCCACGCGGTCTCCGGTCTGCCCACGCGCGAACCGCTGATCGCGCGCATGACGGCGGACGGGGCCGGCACGCTCGCCTTGCTTGCCCTGAGGGATTACGACCGCTTGTGCGCGTTCGATCCGTCGCTCGCCGAGCGGCTGCTGCTTGCGATCGTCGACCGGCTGGGCGCGATGCTTCCGCCGACCCGGCTGTTGGCGCAGACCGACCGCACGCACCTCGCGATCTGGATCGGACCCGACGTCGAAGCGCCGCAAGCCGAGACGGAGGTGGCCGCGCTCGCTTATGCGCTGGGCGACCGCTGGACCGACGGCGAGCGCGAAATCCTGCCCGAGATCGCGGTCCGCACCGGGCGCTTCGATCCGTCCGCGACATCGCCGCAGGCGCTGCTGTCGCACACGTTTTCGTCGTTCTCGGTGCCGTTGATCGGCGACCAGCGTCAGGAGATCGCGAGCATCGATCCGGGCGTCCAGGCGCGCGAACGCTTCCAGGTGGAACAGGATTTGCGCCGGGCGGTGGATCGCGACGAGCTGCGGATGCAGTTCCAGCCGCTGATCGACGCTGCGCTCGGGCGCGTATGCGGCGCCGAAGCGCTGATCCGGTGGCAGCATCCCGAACGTGGGCAGATCCCGCCCGCGCGCTTCGTGCCGATCATGGAGGCCACCGACCTCTCGCACGAGATCGGCCTTTGGGCGCTCAATCACGCCGCGCGCGAGGCCCGGCACTGGCGCGACGGGGGCCTCGCGGAGGTGCGCGTTGCGGTCAACGTTTCGGGACGGCAACTCGATGCCGACGACCTGCCGGTGCTGATCGGGCGCACGCTGGCGCGGCACGGGCTGGGCGGCGACGCGCTCGAGATCGAGCTGACCGAAAGCGTCGCGCTGGCCGAAGGCGACCGCGCCCCGCGCCTGTTCGAAGCGCTCCGCGCGAACGGCATCCGTATCGCGATCGACGATTTCGGCACCGGATATTCGAGCTTCGCGTCGCTACGCGCGGTCGGCTTCGACAAGATCAAGATCGACCGCGCCTTCGTCACCGACGTGGAGCAGCGGCGCGACAGCCAGGCGATCTGCGCCAGCGTGCTCGCACTCGGCCGCGGCCTCGGTATCAAGGTGCTGGCCGAGGGCGTGGAGACCGCCGCCGAATACGCCTGGCTGCGCACGCACGGCTGCGAGCTGTTCCAGGGCTATTATTTCGCGCGCCCGCTCGACAGCGCGGCATTTCTCGATTTCGCCCGCGATACGGCCGCGCTCGGCCGATTGTTGCAGCCGGGCGTGGCTCCTCCCTCCGAAAGGCTTCGTGCATGACCGCGTTCCGGCGTCCCCATCTCGTCGTCGCAATGTTTGCCGCCGTGCTGGCGCTGGGCGCGTGTTCTGGCGGGCCGAAAGATGTTGCAACCGTATCCTCGGCGACCCCGACCAGCGCCGATGCGATCGGCGAAATCGCGGCTCTGCTCGACCGCGGCGAGCCGGCCGCGGCGAAGCGGCGGATCGAGCGGGCGCTCGAACGCGATCCGATGAACGCGTCGCTGATGGTGCTGCTCCAGGGTATCGAGTTCAATGCCAGGGAAGCTCTCGGGCCCACCAGCTATCCCTATACGGTGCAGCCGGGCGACACGATGGCGGGCCTCGCCGAGCGCTTCCTCGGCAACCGCCTGAAGTCGTACCAGCTCGCCCGCTATAACGGCATGGAAGTCCCGGCCGACCTGGCGGCGGGCACGGAGCTGCGCATTCCCGGCCAGTCGCCGCGCTCCGCGCCAACCCCGCGCAACCGTACGCCGGCGGCCCCGACCCCGCGCGAGCGGCCCGCGGTCGCTACGCCGGAGCCCGAACAGGCTCCTCCGGCACGCCCATCGGGCGATCCCGCCGCCGCGCAGCGCGCGCGCTCGGCCGGGCTGACCGCGCTCAACCAGGGCAAGATTTCGCAGGCGCTCACCCTGCTGCGCCGCGCCGCCGCGCTCGATCCCGGCAATGGAGCGATCGCC
The DNA here is from genome assembly GCA_946886175.1 of uncultured Altererythrobacter sp. The sequence continues at coordinate 20,038 of CAMPIA010000001.1, read as the reverse complement.
GCCGATCTCGCGCGGGCGGAACGCATCGCCCGAACGGTGCGATCGCGGCGGTAATTGGTTGCTAAGGCATTGAGGATAAATGTCCCGGCCAAACGGGTTTGCAAGGGACGCACCGAATGACCACGACATTGGGCCGCTATCGGATCGAAGGGCGCCTCGGCGAAGGTGCGATGGCCGACGTCTATCGTGCGCACGATCCCGATATCGGGCGGACGGTCGCGATCAAGGTGCTGAAGCCGCAGTTCGCCAGCGACCCCGAACTGGGCGCGCGCTTCGTGCGCGAGGCGCGCGCGGCGGGCGCGCTGAGCCACGCGAACATCGCCACGATCTACGATGTCGGCCAGGTCGATGGGGTCGCCTATATCGCGATGGAGCTGGTCGACGGCCAACCGCTCGACGAATGGCTCCACGCGCATGGGCGCATGCCTTACGAACGAGTCCTGCATCTCGCTCGGCAACTGGCGGACGCGCTCGCCTTCGCGCACCGCGCCGGGGTCGTCCATCGCGACGTCAAGCCGTCGAACATTCTCATTTCGGCCGACGGATCGACCGCCAAGTTGCTCGATTTCGGGGTCGCGCGGGTGGGCGAGACCGATCAGGCCGCGCTGGCGAGGACGCAAGTCGGCCAGCTCGTCGGCACGCCGCGCTACATGAGCCCCGAACAGGCGCTCGGCTTGCCGGTGGACGCGCGCTCGGACCTGTTTTCGCTCGGCGTCGTGCTCTACGAAATGGTCACCGGCAGGCCTGCCTTCCCGGGCACCGGCCTGGCAGTTCTTGCGATCCAGATCGCGCAGGAGAAAGTCGCCCCGATCGGCGATTCCGCCGGAGACTGCCCGCCCGGCTTGCGCTTCGTCATCGACAAGCTGCTGGCGAAAAAGCCCGAACATCGGTTTGCAGACGGAACCGCGCTGCTTGCAGCGATCGACCGGGAGCTGATCGCGGAGCGCGATACGGCGCCCTCGCGGCGCGGGCTTTCGCTGCGGTTCAAGCTGCCGCTCGCACTGTTCGCGGTGACCGCGCTCGCGCTGGCGGTGTGCGTCTACACCATCCTGGAACGCGAGCAGCGTGCGCTCGAGCATATGGCCGCGGTTTCGGGCAACAGCATCGCAGCCTTCGTCACCGGGAACGCCGCGGTCGCCGCGGCAGACAATGCCGGATTGCCGCCCGCCGAGCAGGACTGGACCGCGCTCCAGGCGTTCGTCACCGTGGCGGCGCAGGACGAGGGCGTGCGCAACATCGTCGTCGCGGATGTCGATGGCATCGTCCGTGCGGCGAGCGACAAGAGCCTGATCGGCCAGCGTTATCGCGGATCGGCGGGCGAAGCCGCGATCATGCGGCAGGCCGATCGCCACGTCACCAGCGCGCCCGATCTGGGCGCGGGGGCGGGGCTGCGGTTCGTTCACCCGATCAACTATGCCGGCGCGCGCTTCGGCACGGTCGACCTGGTCCTAAAGCGCAACGCGCTCGATACCGCCATCGCGACCTCGAAATCGCTGCTCGCCGCGCTGTCGGCGATCGTCATCGCGGTAGTCCTGCTGGTCGGCTATTTGAGTGGCGCGATGGTTGCGCGCCCCCTGCGGCGGCTCCGCCGCGCGCTCGACGACGCAGCGAAGGGAGACTTCGCGTTCCGCATATCGCACAGTCGCCGCGACGAGTTCGGCGAGGCGTTCGACGCGTTCAACCGTGCGGCGGCGACAGCGGAGGCGCGCGCCACCACTTCCGGCCGCGAAGCCGAGGCGGCCATGCTCGCGACGCGGATCGCGGCCTGATGTACATGCTCCAGCTGTTCGACGCCGACGATGCGATCCAGCCGATCGACGCGCGGCTGCTCCAGACCGGCGTGCTGACGATCGGGCGCGATCCGGCGGCGGGGTGGCCGATCGCCGATCCCGATTGCGCTATCTCGCGCTCGCATTGCGAACTGCGCGTCAACCACGAGGGGCTGGCGCTGCGGGTGACGGGCACGAACGGCGTGTTCGACGATATCGCCGGAACGCGCTTCCCCGACGGGGAAGAAAGCCCGGTGCCGCTTCCCGGCGCGCTTCGCCTGGGCCGCTTCCGCATCGTTGCGACGCGGGCGCCCCACGCCGCCATCTCCGACGTCCAGGGCGACCGCACGATGGTCCTGAGCCCGCCGCTCGGCGAATCGATCGAGGTGCCGAGCGAATGGAACGAGCCGACCCCGGCGCCGGCGGTCGTGGACGGGTCGTTGCTCGAAGCGTTCTGCGACGGTGCGGGGCTCGATTCCTCGCTCCTGTCGAGCGAGGATCCGGCCGAGATCATGCGCCGCGCGGGGGCGCTCTATCGCCAGATGGTGCTAGGCATCGGCGATCTCATGACCGAACGCAACCGCGCCCGCTCGCGCTACCAGCTCAATCGGACGACGATTTCGGGTGAAGGCAACAACCCGTTCAAATGGGCTCCGTCGCAGCGCCTGGCGGTCGACCTGCTGCTCGCGGGCTCGTCGGGATTTCTATCGGGACCGGCGGCGGTGCAGTCGTCCTTTCGCGACGTGAAGCGGCACCTCGTGGCGACCTTCGCCGGAATGCAGGGCAGCTTGCGCTATGCGGTGGATCGGTTCGACCCCGAGGCGATCGAGGCCGCGGTCACCGCCCGCCCGACGCTGCTCAGGAGCCGCGCCGCGCTGCTGACGGAAGAGACCGGTCGCCGCCATGCCGGGCTCGCCGAAGAGATCGGCGGCGGCAATCCGGGCGCGCTCGATCAGGCGTTCGTGGTCGCCTACGACCGCACCGAAGCGACGCTCAATCGGGGCGATTCCGCGTGAATGCGATCCTGAGGCGGCTCGGCGGGCGTCGAGGTGACTCAACCGAATTGCGGATCGGTTCGACCGCCCGCAGCCATGTCGGACGCGTGCGCGAGATCAACGAGGATCGCGTGCTCGAGCGGCCCGAAGCGGGCCTCTGGGCGGTCGCCGACGGGATGGGCGGCCATAGCGGCGGAGGCGAGGCGGCAGAGATGCTGATCGGCCATCTCGCCGATATCCCGGCACCCGTCGCTTCCGAGGCGATCGAGCGCGCGCTGGCCGCCGCCAACGCCGCGATCCTGGGCGCCAGCGGCGGTCGGGGCGGCACCACGGCCATGGTACTGCACGCCCACGGCGATCGGGCCGATCTGTACTGGGCGGGCGACAGCCGCGGCTATCTGATCCGCCGAGGCGCATTGCGGCTCCTGACCCGCGACCACAGCGTCGTGCAGCAGCTCGTCGATGCCGGCGCGCTTACGCCGGAGCAGGCGGCGCACCACCCGCGCGCCAACGTCATTACCAATGCGCTCGGCGTCGGCGAGGAGTTGAAAGTCGATCGGACCTCGCATCGTGTTCTGCAAGGCGACCGGCTGCTGCTGTGCTCCGACGGCCTCTCGCGCTCGCTGTGCGACCGCGACGTGGCGAACGCCGATCCCCTCGAGGCGCAGGCCGGTCGGCTGCTCACCAACGCGCTTCAGCGCGACGGCGGCGATAATATCTCGTTCGCGCTGGTCGAGTTCGGCTGATCCCCTGAGAGCCGGGGCCAAGGGCACGCCTCCCCTAAATTTCATTTGGTAGACGGCTGGCAGGCAAGTGAATTAGCTATCCGTTACAAATCGTAAGGGGCGGCCCGCGCGGCCGCACCCACGGGGCGCAAAGAGCAAAAGCGGAGCACATGGACGGCACGCGCGAGAGCGCGTCGCCGCCGATGCCTCCGCACATGTGTATCGATCCTGGGGAGTCGTCCTGCCATGAATAAGTTGTCCAAGGCGCAGTTGCTCGCAACGAGCGCGATCATCGGTCTTTCGGTCCTGAACCTCGCTCCTGCAGCGCAGGCGCAGGCAGCCTTCGGCGTTCACAACGACCAGCCCGAACTGCTCGAGGTGACGATCGTCGAGGGCGAGACCGTCGAGGGCGACGATATCGGCATTTACGCCGACAACGGACCGGTCGAAGTCGAAAACGATGGCACGGTTCGCGGCAACGGACAGAGCTTCGGCAGCGACCAGATGCGGCCGAGCGGCGGAATCGTGATCGCGCAGCCGAACTCCACCGTGAACAATCGGGGCGAGATTTCGGGCGCCGCCAACGGCGTCACGACCGGCTATTTCTTCGGCGAGGACGCGAATGGCAATCCGCTTCCATCGCAGGCGCTGGCGGAGAACACCTCGGTCGCCAATTCCGGCCTGATCCGCGGCGAGGCGGGCACCGGCGTGGCGCTGATCGGCGGCGGCGCGGTGGTCAACAGCGGCACGATCCAGGCCCTGACCGGCGATCCGGCGCTGGGCGCGCAGGCGATCGGTGCGATCGTTGCCGAGTTCCCCGAAGCGACGCGAAGCGACGTGACCGGGGTGGGATCGATCAGCAACACCGAAGACGGGCTGATCGAAGGGCAGCTTTACGGCGTGCTGCTGGGCGGCGGCGGAACGATCGACAATGCGGGCACAATCCGCAGCACCGGCGCGCCCGCGTCCGGCGTCAACCCGTTCGGCGTGATCCTGACCGCCAATGCGCAGCAGTCCGGTCGGATCGCCACGCTCGACAACAGCGGCCGGATCGAGGGTTTCCTGGGTGTACTGGCCAACGCCTCTCTCGCATCGGCGACGATCGACAACAGCGGCGTGATCGCTGCGCAGACGACCGCGGTATTCGGCGGATCGACGGGCGATCTCATCGTCAACAATGCCGAAAGTGGCGAAATCACCTCGGGCGGCTTCGTCGCGATCAATTCGTCGAACGGGACGTTGACGCTCGACAACGCCGGGCTGGTTCGGAGCGATGGCAATTCGGCCGTCAATATCCTGACGCCCGACGCGCAGATCACCAACTCGGGCACGATCCAGGGCAATATCCATGGCATCGTCACCGGCCCCTCGCAGCTTCCCGGCGACACGGCGCCGGTTCATCGCGCCGTCGGAACCGACATCGTCAACAGCGGCACGATCATCGGCACGAACAACGACGCGGTTCGGCTCGTCGGCGGCGGCACGGTGATCAACAGCGGGACGATTCAGGGGGTCAATTCCTCGCCCGGCGGCACCGATGGCGTTTCGATGTTCGTTTTCGAAGGGCAGGATCTCGCAGAATACGAAGCGAGCGTGACCAATACCGCGGACGGTCAGATCCTCGGCGACCGTTCGGGCGTCGCCCTTTCGTCGGGCGGCACGGTCGACAACGCGGGCGATATCATCGGCAACGGCGCCGGTGTGCTGATCCAGAACGGCGAAGATGGCGTCGACGGGACGATCACCAACAGCGGCCTGATCCAGGGCAACCTGGCCGAGGCCGTGGTCGTTTTCGGCCGGATCGATACGTTCACGCTCACCAACGGCGGAGAAATCCTCGGCCTCGGCAGCGACGGCGTTTACGTGAACACCTACGACGCGGGCCAGGCGCTGATCGACAATGCCGAAGGCGGCGAGATCGCCGGCGCAGGGTCGGGCGTGCATGTCGAACTGGGACAGCTCACGCTCACCAACGCCGGGACCATCCGCGGCGACGGCGGCAACCTCGGCTTCGACGCGCCCCCCGATGCGGGGGTGACGGTCTCGGGCGATGCGAATACGATCATCAACAGCGGGACCATTTCCGGCACCCGCTTGGGCATCACGACCGCCAACTATTTCAACCCGGAAGCCAGCCAGCTCGAAGGCCGCGCCACCGGCACTACGGTGGTCAACAGCGGCACGATCACTGGCGACAACGACGATGGCGTCCGCCTGATCGGCGGAGGCAGCGTGACCAACAGCGGCACCATCTCCGGTAACGTCGAGGAGTTTGCCGATGGCATCTCGATGTTCGCCTACACCGATCAGGCGAACGAGGATTACGGCGCGCTCGTCACCAACCAGGCCGAGGGCGAGATCGCCGGCCAGCGTTTCGGCGTAATCCTCTCGGGCGGGGGCGAGGTGATCAACGACGGCGGCATTACCGGCGTCGCGGGCGGCATCTTCATCCAGGGCACCGCGCTCAACACCGATCCGGGCGAGGATCGCAGCGGTCTCAGCGCCCGCGTCGTCAACGCCGGCACGATCACCGGCACCGGCGATTTCGGCGGCAGTGCCGGCGATGGGTACGGCGTCGGTTTCGGCAGCGACATGACGACCGCGACGCTCGAAAACAGCGGCACGATCTCCAGCGAGTTCGGTGTCGGCGTATCGCACGGCTCGCTCGCCGATCTGGCGATCACCAATGCGGCAGGGGGCGTCATCACCGGCGCCACTTCGGGCATTTACGGCGCTGCCGGGGGCACGCTGATGCTGACCAACGCCGGCACGATCCGCGGCGAGGGCACCTACGACGGCTTCGACGACGTTCCCGATGCGGGCGTCACTATCGGAACCGCCGATTCGAGCGTCGTGAACAGCGGGACGATTTCGGGCGCGGGTTCGGGCATCACCACCGTGTATCTGTTCGACGAAGAGCTAGGCGAACTCGTGTTCCTCGCCGCCGGCACGACAGTCGAGAACAGCGGCACGATCGCGGGCGAAAGCAACGACGGCGTGCGGCTGATCGGCGGCGGCAGCGTGGCCAACAGCGGCACGATCGCCGGCACGGGCGCGCCCGGCGCGGACGGCGTGTCGATGTTCCGGTTCGAGGGGCAGGCCGCGAGCGATTACGCCGCCAGCGTAACCAACCGCGCCACAGGGACCATCGAAGGCGACCGGCTGGGGGTCATCCTCTCCGGCGGGGGTTCCATCGACAACGCCGGCGCGATCGAGGGCGCCCTCGGCGGCGTCGTCATCCAGAGCCAGTTCGACGGTGAAGACGCCGGTCTGACTGGCACCCTCGTCAACAGCGGCACGATCGCCAGCGAAAGCGACGCAGGGGCGCAGTTCAACGCCGGTCTCGCGGCTGTGACCGTCACGAACAGCGGCACGATCAGCGGTGCGACGCTGGGCCTGGGCCACGGCACGACCGGTACGCTTTCGCTCACCAACAGCGGCACGATCAGCGGCGGCGCGACTGGCGTGGAAAGCAACGCGGGCGGCGCGGTCACGGTGGTCAACAGCGGCACGATCGCGGGCGGAACCGGCGCGGCATTTACCTCGGTGACGCAGACCGCGCTCGATAATGCCGGCGTGCTCAGGGGGGGCGGCGGAGTCGCGGTCGCGCTGGGCGCGTTCGACGACAGCGTGATCCTGCGCACCGGCAGCGACATCACCGGCGCGGTCGACGCGGGCGACGGCGCGGATAGCCTGACGCTCGCGGGCGATGTGCTCGAACTCACCGAAGCGCAGGAACTGGGCGCGTCGCTCGGCTTCGAAAGCCTTTCGGTTGCGTCGGGGTACTGGTCCACCACCGGACCGGTCGGCGCGTTCGGCAGCGTCACGATTGCCCAGGGCGGTGCGCTTCAGGTCAACGAGGTCGATCTCGGCGAGGATGGCCTGACGTCGCCCATCGCCACCTCCGCGGTGACGACCAACGGCCTGCTCGTGCTCAACTTCAGCGAGAACGACGCGGTCTCCGCGCTCGACGCGCTCACGATCGACGGTACCGGCGGGGTCGAGCTGATCGGCGAGGCGGTGTTCACCGTCGACACCGATACGCTGGCCTATACCGGCGGGACGACCGTCTCCAACGGCGGCATGATCCTCACCGGTACGCTGGCGGGCGATGTGACGACCGCGGGCGACGGGTTCTTCCAGCTCGGCGCGGGCGGCACCGAAGGCGCTTTTGCGGGCGACATCGTCAACGACGGCCGCTTCGTCTTCAACCGTTCGGACGACTACGACTTCCTCGGCGCCTTCTCCGGCTCGGGCGTGCTCGACAAATTCGGCGCCGGCGTGCTGACCTTCATGGGCGACTACGCCTTCGAGGGTGTGACCAACATCATGGGCGGCGCAGTGCGGATTGGCGGCACGATCGACCCGGAGACCGACTTCAACCTGGAAGACGGCGGTACGCTCGACATCACCGGCAAGGATCAGACGATCGGCGGCCTCGAGGGCGGGCAGGAAGCAACGGTCGCACTCGGCGAGCAGACGCTCACGATCGAACAGGAAGAAAACACCGAGTTCGCCGGCGTGATCGAAGGCATGGGCGGAATCGTCAAGGATGGGGAGGGTATCCTCAACCTCACCGGCGACAGCACTTATACCGGTCCGACCGACGTCAACTCCGGCACGCTGGCGGTCAACGGCTCGATCGTTTCGAGTGTCACGGTCAACGCCGGCGGCACCTTGGGCGGCAACGGGACGGTGGGCGACACCACGCTGGCCGGTGGTGGCACCCTGGCTCCGGGCAATTCGATCGGCCGACTGACCGTCAACGGCGATCTGAACTTCGCCGCCGGCTCGATCTACGAGGTCGAGGTCAATGCCGCGGGCGAGGGCGATCGGGTCGATGCGACCGGCGAAGTGACCATCGCCGATACCGCGAGCGTCGCTGTCCTGGCGGAAGACGGCGACTACGCCCCGCGCACCGACTACGTGATCGTGACCGGCGCGGAAGGGGTCACAGGCGCGTTCGGTTCGGTGACCACCGACCTCGCGTTCCTCGATCCGCTGCTGCGTTACGGCGCCGATGCGGTGACTCTTTCGCTCTACCGCAACGATATCGCCTTCGCCGACGTCGCGGTGAACCCGAACCAGGCCGGCGTCGCCGGCGCGGTTCAGGCGCTCGGCATCGACAATCCGCTGTTCGAAGCGGTGCTGGTGCAGAATGCCGCGACCGCGCGGTCGACCTTTGGCGACCTGTCGGGCGAAGTGCTCGCCAGCACGATTACCGGCCTGACCGACGACAGCCGTCATTTGCGCAACGCCCTGCTCGGCATGGCCGCGCCGGACGAGACGGGAATGTTCGTCTGGGGCTCGGCCTTCGGCGGGTGGGGCGAGTTCGACGGCAGCGCGCGCAACTTCGGAATGGAAACCGATCACAAGGGGCTGGTCGCCGGCGTGGGCTTCGGCGGCGAGGGTTTCGCGGCCGCGGTCTCGGGCGGTCTCGGCAGCTCGGACTTCGACCTCGACGGCCGTCGCGATGCGGCCGAAGCGGAGAGCAAATACCTCGCCGCCCACGCCACGGTGAGCGCGCCCGGCGGGTTCCACGGGGCGGCGGGCATCAGCTACGCCTGGCACGATGTGGAGACCACACGGGGAATCTCGGGCGCGCCACTGGCGCAGACCCTCGCGTCGGACCGTGACGCGAACACGCTGCAGGTCTTCGGCGAACTGGGCTACGAAGTGATGGCAGGCAGCATTGCGGTCACCCCATTCGCCCGGCTCGCGCATGTGCGGACCGAAAGCGATGCGTTCACCGAAACGGGCGGCACCGCCGCGCTGGCGGTGAGCGAGGCCGAGCAGAAGACCACGTTCCTCAGCCTCGGCGCCAGGGCCCGGTTCAACGCCGAAGGCGAGGGCTTCCGGCCCTACCTCTCGGCCGCCTGGAACCATGCCTTCGGCGACCGCACCGCGCTGATCGGCGCGCGCTTCGCCGCCGGCGGGCCGAACTTCGCCGTCAGAGGCCTCGCGATCCCCGAGAATTCGGCCGAGTTGGAGGCTGGCTTCGACTACGCGAGCGGCGCGTTCAGCGTGGGTGCCGCCTACTCGGGCACCCTCGCGTCCGACCGCACCAGCCATGGCGCGCGCGTCACGGCCAAGGTCGCGTTCTAAGCGGCGGGAGGAAGCCCCGGGCCCGGAGTTCCGCTCCGGCCCCGGGGCCTTCTATCGGCCTGGCGTGGGGCCGCTCAATCGGCGGCGTGAACGCGGACCCAGTCGACCTCCATCCGGATTTCGCCTTCCTTGATCCGCGCGACCGTTTCCGCGGGAAGGCCATTGTAGGGTTCCTCGATCCCGTTGGTCTTGAACGGATAGGCGCCGCCCAGTGCGAAGTTGACGATGACGTATTTGGGCGTGTCGAACACCCATTCGCCGTAGTGCTCCACCATCGGGCGGGTGACGCGGTAGATCTCCCGACCGTCGACCTCGAAGATGAGTTCATCCGCCGACCATTCGACCGCGTATTCGTGCCACTGGGTGACGTCGGTGCCGTCCTCGAAGAAGTACTTGTTTACCAGCGGCGTCTCGCCCGAATACCCCGGACCGTGGAGCGCGACGCCGACCCAGTCCTTCTCGCCGACATATTCGAGGATGTCGATTTCGCCGGTCGCAGGCCACTCGCCGTTGCCCAGCAGCCAGAAGGCCGGCCAGACCCCGGTCGCATCGGGCATGCGGATGCGCGCGGCGGCGCGGCCGTGGGTGAAATCGAACTTGCCCTTGGTGTTGATGCGGCCCGAGACGAAATCGGCCTTGCGGCCGCTCGGCGTCTCGAAACCCTCGCTGAAGCGCGGCTGGAGCACGAGCACGCCGTCCTCCGCCCCCGGCACTGCGCCCGCCGGAAGAAAATGGACCGTCTCGGGCGAATCGACATAGGCCTGCTGCTCGTTGTTGACCCAGAAGGTCGGGCCGACGACGTTCCATTTGCCGCGGTCGAGCGAGCCGGTGTTGAACTCGTCCGAGAAGATCAGCGTGCCGGGCTCCGCACCGTCCACTTCACCGGGGCAGGTGTCATCGTTACCGCCATCGTCCAGTCGTGCATCGAGCAAAGTCAGCGCCAGACCCGCATCGCCATCGATGCGCAGCGCGGTGCCGACCCGTTCGAGCTCTTCGCCGCTCGCAGCGAGGCAGCGCAGGGGCACACGCAGCGTGGCGACCTCGCCGGAAGGCGATGCTGCGAGCCACGGGCCAAGCGGCACGGAGCCGCCATGGAGTGCAAGGCGCGCCCCGCCATCTCCCGGATCGTCGACCCGCAGGGCGACGTGCAGCGCATCGCGCGCTTCGTAGCGGCGCGCGAGGTCGGCGGGCGGGCCTTCGATCAGCACCTGGCCGGGCCCGGTCCAGACGAAGGCCTTGCCGTCCTCCTGCGCGGTCACATCGACCGAACGGACCGATACCGCGCCGCCGGGGCTGGTGGTGGCGGCGGATTCGATGGGGCGCTTGCCCCCGGCGTCTGAGACCGACAGCACCCATGGCTCCTGCGCACGGCCGTCGGCGAAGAAGGTGTCGAGGTTGAGCGCTTCGGCCAGATCGACGCCGAGTTCCTCCGACAGCGCGGGCACGGTTCCCGGCGACGCGTAACTCAGGCCGTAGCCGCGCGCGAACAGCGGTTCCTCGATCGGCGAGCGCGCATCGGCGGGCCACGCGAAGGGCAGGGTGCCGGTGAAGTCGTGGGCGGGTTCGCCCGAGCGGCGCGCCACGAGCACGTCCGCCACGCCGTTCGCCTGCGTGCCCGGCAGCCAGGCGGCGACGAAAGCGTCCGAAGCGTTGATTTCCGGGCTGGTGAACATCGGCCGGCCCGAGAGGAACACCGACACGACCGGAATGCCCTGCGCCTTGAGCCGTTGCAGCAGCGCCAGGTCATCGGCGCCGGTCGGCTGATAGTCCAGCGTTGGGACGTCGCCCTGCATTTCGGCATAAGGCGTTTCACCGAAGACCACGACCGCGACGTCCGGCTTGTCGGCGAACGAGCCGTCGGCCGAAAGCGTAGCGGTGCCTCCCGCCTCGCGCACTGCGGCGGACAGCGCCTGCCAGATCGTCTGACCATTGGTGAAGTCGGCCTTGGTGACGTCGGTCCCCTGCCAGCTCACCGTCCACCCGCCGTTCTGCATCGCCATGTCGTCCGCGCCGGGGCCTGCGATCAGCACGTCGGCGCCCGGCTCGATCGGAAGGATCGAACCGTTGTTCTTGAGCAGGACCAGCGACTTTGCGACCGCCTCGCGCGCCAGCGCCAGGTGATCGGCCGAGCCGATCGCGGCGAAATCGGCGCGCTCGCGCATCGGATCGTCGAGCAGGCCGAGCTTGGCCTTCACCCGCAGGATGCGGCGCACGGCGTCCTCGATCCGCGCCTGCGCGATGGTGCCGTCGCGCGCCTGCGCGAGCGTGTTGGTGTAGAGATCCTTCCAACTGTCGGGCGCCATGAACATGTCGAGCCCGGCGTTGACCGAGGCGGGACACGAGGTGACCGTGCAGCCCGCGACCTGGCCATGGCCGTTCCAGTCGCCGACCACGAAGCCGTCGAACCCCATGCGCTGCTTGAGCACGTCGGTCAGGAGCGAGCGGTTGCCGTGATGCTTGGCGCCGTTCCAGCTCGAGAAGCTGGCCATGACGGTGAGCGCGCCGGCTTCGATCGCTGCCGGATAGCCCGCGGCATGGACCCGGACGAGTTCGCTCTCGGAGACGCGCGCATCGCCCTGGTCGATACCATTGTGCGTTCCGCCATCGGCCAGGAAGTGTTTGGCGGTCGCGGCCACTTTGCCATCCGCCAGTGGATCGCCCGCGACGAGATCGCCCTGCAAGCCCTCGACCATCGCTTCGGCATAGGCGGCGACCAGTGCGGGATCGGACGAATAGCCCTCGTAGGTGCGGCCCCAGCGCGGATCACGCGGTACGGCGAGCGTCGGGGCGAAGGTCCACTCGATGCCGCTCGCGGCGATCTCGCGCGCGGTCGCGGCGCCGATGCGCTGGATCAGGTCGGGATCGTGCGCGGCCCCGAGGCCGATATTGTGCGGAAAGACGGTCGCGTTGGGAATGTTGTTGTGGCCGTGGACCGCATCGACGCCGAACACGATCGGGATAGCGACGCCGTTTTCGCCGTTGGCGAGCGAAGCGGCGCGGAATTCGCGCACCAGCCGATTCCACTCGGCAGCGCTCGCGCGCTCGTCGCCGTAGGGGCCGCTGTTGCCGCCCGCGAGGATCGAGCCGAGCGGATAATCGGCCAGGTCTGCCGGCTGGATCGAACCGATGTCCGCCTGGATCAGCTGGCCGACCTTCTGTTCGAGCGACATACGTGCGAGCAGCTGGTCGATCCGGGCTTCGGTCTCGCGATCGGTCAGCGCGTCGGGCGACGAAGCCGCGGGCCAGTTCGCCGGATCGGCCGTGGCCTGCGCGAGCGGGCCCGAAACGCCCTCTTGCGTCAGTGCCCCGCCGCAACCCGCGGTCGCCAACGCCAAAGTCGCAATTCCGATGCGCCAGTCCATGTCAGTCCTCTCAAGTGCTGTCCGCGACCCCGCGGCATCGATGTTGTCAGTTCGGTGGGGGAGCCGTGGAGCTGCGTTCGATCAGCGCGCCGGACACGGTCACGACCTCGCCTGGGGTCTCGCCGGTCTTCACCGCCTCGATCAGCAGTTCCACCGCGCGCGCGACGGTCGCGGCGATCGGCTGATCGATCGCGGTCAGCGGCGGTTGGGAGAAGCGCACAATCGGAGTATTATCGAAGCTGATCAGCGACAGGTCGCGCGGCACCTCGAGCCCCGCGGCGGTGGCGGCTTCGAGCGCGGCGAGCGTCATCTGGTCGCTGCTCGCGACGATCGCGGTGGGTCGCTCGGCGCGCGCGAACAATTGCTCGGCGGCCGCGAGGCCCGAGCGATAGGTGAAGTCCCCGCGCACGACCAGACCGTCGGTCGCGAGCCCGGCGTTTTCCATCGCCTCGCGCCAGCCGGCGATGCGCCATTCGCTCAACGAGTATTCGGTCGGACCCGCGACGAAGCCGATCGCGCGATGCCCCAGCTCGATCAGACGCTCGGTGGCGGTGCGCGCCGATCCCTCGTCGTCCATCGTCAACGGTATCCCGGGGCCGAGCTCGTGCGAGCCGATCCGCGCGTAGGGGATGTTGTGCTCGTCGAGCAGCCTGCCGATCAGCGGGTTGTCCGAGTGCGGCGGGGTGAGCACGACGCCGTCGGGGCGGACCGAGGCGAGCGCGCCCGCGAGTTCGCGCTCGACGTGGTCGTTGTGCGTATCGACCAGTTCGAAGATCAGCCGGTATCCGTGCTCGGCGCACTTGAGCATTCCGCCGAGCAACATCTGGTCGACCCAGTCGCCGCCCTCGCGGCTGCGCCAGTCGGCGATCGTGCGCTCGCGGTCGTTGACCGCCAGGATCAGGTACGATCGCTTGCCGCTCATCCGCCGCGCGGCGATCGAGGGGACATAACCGAGCGCGTCGATCGCCGCCTGCACCCGCTCGCGCATCGCCGGCCGCACGTTCGGGCCATCGTTGATCACGCGGCTTACGGTCTGTAGCGAAACGCCCGCGTGCGCGGCGACATGCTTGATGGTAACGGCCTGGCGGCGACTGCTCATGGCGGGTCCGATTGGTCCAAGTAACGAGCGAGGCGCAACAGGCTCGCACCGGAAACGTCGCGACGGGCATTGTCGGGGAGGCCGAGTTTCATGTCGTGATACTCAGCCCCCGTCCGCCAATGCAATCGCAAAATCAGAAGTCGAACCTCGCGACGAATGTATAGCGCCGGTCGTTTCGGAAGGCGGATCGGGTAACTCGCGTTCCGTCGAAATCGATCACCTGCGACGTTCGGGTGACTTCGTCGAGCAGGTTCACGCCCTGCACGCCGAGCTTTATGTTGTCGGTCAGCGCAAAGAAGACCGACGCGTCGAGCTGTCCGGTGGATTCGCCGTAGATCGGCGAGAACGGGAAGATCACGTCGCGCGGCGTCTGGAGGAACTCCGAACGCCAGTTGTAGGCAGCGCGGGCCGACAGGGGCCCCTTCTCGTAGAACACGACGGCATTTACCGTGTGCTTCGAAACGCCGGCCAGCGGCTGCCCTTGCGCGAACGGGCTCTGTTCTGCGCCGACCGTCGAATTGTTGAAATCCCCGGCGTCGACGTAAGTATAAGTGAGCTGTGAGCCGAGCCCGCTCAGCAGCCCGGGAAGGAAATCGTAGGTCTGCTGGTAAGCGAGTTCGAAGCCCTTCAGATTGCCTTCGTCGGTGTTGTACGGGCCGTTGACCAGCACGTCGGTCGTCGCGCCGCTCGGGCTGGTGAAGCTGCGGGTCGCCGCGCCCTGGTTCACCACATTCGTGATGTCCTTCATGAACAGCGACAGCGTGAGCGAGCCTACAGTGTCGAAATACCACTCGGCCGACAGATCGTAGCTCCACGCTTCCACCGGCATCAGGAATCGGTTTCCGGTGAAGATCTGGAACAGCGGGCCGGTTTCCAGCGTGCCCTGGGCGCGCAGGTTGTTGGTATTGTCGCCAATTCCGCCGCCGCTGCGGTAGGCGGCGAGGTCCGGGCGCGAGATGCCCTTCGAAACCGCCCCGCGGAACAGCAGTCCGCCGCCGACGTCGAGCTTGACGTTGAAGCTCGGCAGCCAGTGATCGTAGGAGAGGTCGGTGTTGTCGGCCACGCTCTCGCCGGTGTAGATCGAGGCGAATTCGGCGAGGCGCGCGTTGGACAGGCCGCAATAGCCGGGTACGTCCTGCCCCGGTTGGGTGTTGGCGCAGCGAGCCTGAATATCGGCGACCGTCACCACGCCGTCGCCGTCGCCGGTGTTGGCCGGATTGGCCGGATCGTCGAAGATCAAGGGCGTGGGATAGCTGATCGCGCCCACGGTCTTCACTTCGGTCTCGACGTAGCGCAGCCCGAAGTTGCCATCGAGCACCCAGCCGTTGCCGAACAGATCGTCGGTCCCGAAATCGACCCGCAGATAAGCGCCGAACGAATGCTCGTCGACGTCGGAAATCTCGCCCGGCAGGTAAGGCGTGCCGGGGACAAGGCCGGCGCGATTGTAGATAAGCGGGCGGCCCTCGGGCGTCAGCGTGAACGCCCGGATTTCATTGATCTGTTCCTCGGTCAGGCCGCTGAGATAATCTTCGACCAGGTTGTCGCCGCCGAAGAAGAAGCCCGCGCCATTGCCGAACGGCGTCGGCGCATTGCCGCGCTGGAAACCGTCGCCGAACGGATCGTAGATGTTCGCATAGTCGGGGAAATCGGCGACATAGGCGCCGCCGGGGCCGAAGGCCTGCGGATCGTCGCCGTTCCAGTTGCCATTACGGCCGGTCCAGGCCGCGCCCAGGTTGCTCCAGTTGGAGAAGTTGGTGTTGCGCGTCACGCGGTTGCGGTCCGCCCAGCGCGCGCCGAAGCGGGCGCGCTTGAAGAAACCTTCGCCGATCTCGTACTCGGAATCCATCCGGAGGCTGTCGAGCGCGCCTTCGTTGCGGACCTGGTTGTCGATATTGAACCAGTAGTAGAGCAGGTTCGGATCGGTGAAGTAGGCGCCCGGCGATGCGGTCGTTTCGGGTTCGAGGAACTGAACGTTGGGGGTTTCGCCCGAATTGTCGATGTAGATGTCGGTGAAGGTCTGCAACGCGGCGATGAAGCCATCTTCGTTGCGGTCGGACCGGATGTGCTGCACCTCGAAATTGAACGACAGCCGGTCGGTGGGGCTCAACCTGATTTTGGCCGAGAAGTCCTCGGTCAAGGCATCGTCTTCGCGCTGGAAACGCAGCAACTCCGTGGGGATGCCCTTCACATTGTTCGGCGAATTCTGTGTCAGGGTGATCGTCTGCACCTGGCCGTTCGCGAACGTCGGGGTGGTTCCCGGCGCGACCAGCGGGAACAGCAGATCGTCGTTGACCTGCGCGAGCGCGGCGAATTCGTTGAGTGTCGCTTCGGTCTCGGCGCGCAGGTATTCGAGCGTGACCTCGGCCCTGCCGTCGGTGCTTTCCCATTGCGCGATACCCGAATAGGCGCGCCGGTCTCGGGTCAGGTCGGTCGTGCGCACGCCGGCGCCCTTGGGCACGATGACGCTGCCGGCGGGCGGGAAATTGGTCTCGTTGAAGGCCTCTTCGCCGGTAATGCCGGCCGAGCCCACGGGACGCACGCGAATGCACGGCGCGTCGAGAGTAGCGGCGCGATAGCACGGATCGGTGACTTGCGAGGCGTCGGTGCGAGTGACCAGCTCCTGCTGCGCGTAGCCGAACTGGAAGCCGAACATGCCGGCCCCGGTGTCGAAGGTCTTGGAGGTGAGCACCGAGAAGCCGGGCGACCATTCTTCGGCGAGATCGCCATAGTTCGCTTCGACCGTGCCCGCGAGCCGGAAACCGGGATTGTCGAGCGGCTTGCGGGTGACGAGGTTGACCGTCCCCGCGATTCCGCCCTCGATCATGTCGGCGGTCTGGTTCTTGAACACCTCGACCCGCCCGAGGAGCTCGGGAGAAATATCGTTGAAGCTCAGCGCGCGGCCGCCATTGGCGGAGAAGATGTCGCGCCCGTTGAGCTCCGACCGCACATAGGGCAGCCCGCGAATGATGACGCCCGACCCTTCGACCGAGAAGCGGTCGGGATCGTCGCGTTGCTCGAAGCGGGAGATGTTGACCCCGGGGACACGCTGCAGCGCCTCGGCGACCGAGCGGTCGGCCAGCGCACCGATGTCCTCGGCGGTGATCACATCGACGAACGTGTCGGCATCGCGCTTGATGTTCTGCGCCGATTCGAGCGAAGCGCGGAAGCCGGAGACGACGATGACGCTGTCGTCGTCTTGGACCGCTTCGGGCGTGCCGCCCGGGCTTTCCTCTTCGGTTCCCGTATCGGCGTCCTGCGCCAGCGCCGGAGCGGCGAGCCCCAGGCAAAGAGCGACGCCGGACACGGTTCCGAGCGCCATCCGGCGGATGTCGACACTGTTCGCGCAATTCAGGCTGAAACCGGACAAGATACCCTCCCATAGTGTGTCGGCGGGGTGTTCCCGCTCTTTCACATCGCTCAATAGCACCATTGTGAGCGTTCACAAGATAAAAAATGAACGTTCACAATTAGGCCTGCGGCGTCTAACGTCCGCTCTCGGGAAATCGCTTGGGAGGGCGCAGGGATGGCAATCGAGAAGATCGTAATCGTCGGTGGCGGGACGGCTGGCTGGATGGCGGCCGCCGTTCTTTCGCGCATCAAGGCGGGACGCGAGGTCGAGATCGTTCTGATCGAATCCGAAGCGATCGGCACCGTCGGCGTGGGCGAGGCGACGATCCCGCCCTTCGTCAATTTCAACAAGCTGCTCGGGATCGACGAGGCCGAGATGCTCGCCGAGGTGCAGGGCTCGTTCAAGCTGGGAATCCAGTTCGCCAATTGGGGCAAGCGGGGCGATCGCTACATTCACCCCTTCGGCGGCTACGGCTACGAGATCGAAGGCGTTTCCTTCCACCACATCTGGCACCGCCTGCACGCAAATGGCGACCCCCGGCCGCTCCAGGTTTTCAATCTCGAAACGCTTGCAGCCTACTTCGGCAAGTTCGCGCGAACGGCGGATTATGCGCGCGAAGACCTGCCGCCGATCAACTATGCCTACCACATCGACGCCGGCCGCTACGCCCGCTTCCTGCGCCGCTACGCCGAGGCGCGCGGAGTGGTTCGCCGCGAGGGCCGCGTCGCCGATGTCGCGCTCGATGGGGAGAGCGGTTTCGTGACCACGCTCACGCTCGAAAACGGCGACGAGATCGCGGGCGATCTGTTCGTCGATTGCTCGGGCTTTCGCGGGCTGCTCATCGAACAGGCCTTGGAGACCGGCTACGAGGACTGGACGCACTGGCTGCCGTGCGACCGCGCGGTGGCGCTGCCGTGCAACCGCGACGACGGCAGCGAACCGGCGCCGTTCACCAGCTCCACCGCCCATTCGGCGGGCTGGCAGTGGCAGGTTCCGCTCCAGCGCCGCAATGGCAATGGCCATGTCTATTGCAGCGAGTTCATGGGCGACGACGAGGCGCACGACATCCTGGTCGCGAACATGGTCGGCAAGCCCACCGCCGATCCCAACTTCCTGCGCTTCACGACCGGTCGGCGAAAGAAATTCTGGAACCGCAACGTCGTCGCGCTGGGGCTCGCGGCGGGTTTTATGGAACCGCTCGAATCGACCTCGATCCACCTGGTCAACACCGGGATCAACAAGCTGGTTTCGGTGCTGTCGTTCGACGGTATCACGCAGGTCCAGCAGGACGCCTACAATCGCCTCACGGAGATCGAATACGCGCGCATCCGCGACTTCCTGATCCTGCACTACCACGCGACTACGCGCGACGATTCGGCCTTCTGGAACCATTGCCGCACGATGTCGGTGCCCGAGACGCTGACCGAGAAGACCGAGCTCTTCCGCCGCAGCGGCCAGATTTTCCGCGAGGAGGACGAACTGTTCAACGAGACGAGTTGGACCGCGGTGATGACCGGGCAGGGCATCGAAATGGGCGGCCACAACGTGATGGCCGATGGGCTGCCGCTCGACCGGCTGAAGGGCGAGATCGACGAGATCGAGAAATCGATCCGCTACCTCGTCGGTGTCATGCCGTCGCACGGTGCCTATCTGCAGAAATACTGTCCGGCGGGCTGACCACCGGGCGGTGCGCCTGGCGAATTCGATTGCACGGCGTTGACGGGCTGCCGAAAACCGTATCGAACGTGGAAGTGTGACGACGAGCGACGCGGCGGAGCCATGCCCGGCGCATACGCTCGATGGGGAGATTGGAACCGTGAGGCCTACAGCCCGCCGCCGGCCGGTTCGAGCGATCCGTGCCGAACGCTGAAACGGCGGCGACCGCGCGGCAATCGGCGCGCTTCCTTTACCTCTACGCGCTGGCGGTTGCGGGAGGCGCGGTCGCCTATGTGCCCTTCCTGACGATCCTGCTGCCGGTCAGGGTGACCTCGCTGGCAGGCGACGACGCGGTGTCCGCGCTGGCCTATATCGCGTTTGCGGGGGCGATCTCGGCCAGTCTCGCGAACGTCGCCTTCGGCTGGCTCAGCGATCTGACGCGCCGCCGCCGGCCGTGGATCCTCGCCGGTCTCGCGCTCTCGTGCGCGCTGCTGCTTTCGGTGCGCACGGCGACGAGCATACCCATGCTGATCGCGGTGATCGTGGTGTGGCAGGGCTGCCTCAACATGATGCTCGCGCCGCTCGCCGCCTGGGCGGGAGATTGCGTGCCCGACGGGCAGAAGGGCCTGCTGGGCGGGTTGCTGTCGTTTGCGCCTGCGCTGGGGGCGGTGTCGGGCGCGATCGTGACCGTACCGGCCATGGCTTCGGCCGATGAGCGGCTCGGGCTCGTGGCGGCTATGGTCGTCGGCATGGTCGCGCCGGTGCTATTGTTCGGGGCGCCGCGCCCGATGCCCCACCTGCTGGAGCCGGCTCCGCGGGTGGCCGAAGCCGCGCCCGCGAACGGCGCGAGGAAACGCACCGCCATCGCACGGATGTGGCTCGCGCGGCTGCTCGTCCAACTTGCCGAGGCGGTGCTGTTCGCGTTCCTGCTGCTGTGGTTCCGCAGCATCGAGCCCGGCTACAGCGACAACGACGCCG